>CAJQNF010000073.1 GCA_905479625.1 uncultured Flavobacteriaceae bacterium
AAACTTGCCGAGAATTTTTCAGTAAACTGATAGGAGGCTGAGAATCGCGGGGATAACTGGTCAATAAGATTTGACATTTCATCAGCATAACTATTCGCATCAGTTCTTATGCCTAAGGAGAGAGATAAGCGCTCATTCAAAACGGATTTACTCACTTGCGTAAAAAGTGAATACTTTTGCATAGAGAATTCGGAGTCAAAATCAATGATGGTTACTTCATCATTAACAACCCTTTTATTAAAAGTTGAGTTTGTATATTCCACATGTTCAAAACCGGCTCCAATATTCCAGTTCCACCCATTCATTTTTTTCGTACTTTCAATACGTAATTTGTTTTCGATTTCTTCTGAATTGTAATCATACAATAATTCATTTGGGTCTTCGATGTTGTCTTTGTATTTTAAAGCACTGTTATTCAAATGGTTTCGACTTATAACTACATTTTGATAACTATTTTTTGAGTAATGTTTCCAATTTGCACCAATCGTATAATTCCATTGATCGTTTACAGGAAGGTTCCCTAAAATATAGTTATTTCTGTCAATGGTTTCCTGGTCAGTCTCTCCATCATTGACATCTTCATTGAGCTCAAAATTATCAATGGCACCAAGACCTACGATGGTCAGTTGGTCCTTGTCACCAAACTCAAAAAAATGTTTGTATTGAAAATCATTATAGGTGGGTAGGAAGGGTAGTTTTAAAGCCTGGAAAAGAAATTGAAGATAAGACCTTCTTGCAGAAAGAATAAAAGAGGAGTTTTTTCCTGTCGGTCCGTTTAAGGTTAAACCTATATCACTAGAGCCAACCATAAAGCTACCTCCTAATTTTTCTCTATTGCCTGTAATTTGTTGAAAATCCATTACAGAACTCATTGTGTTACCACGATTTGCGGGGAATGCACCTGAGTAAAAATCTACGTCACGGATAAAATTAACATTGATCATTCCTACCGGTCCACCAGAGGAACCTTGTGTAGCAAAGTGATTGATGTTCGGTATTTCTATTCCATCCAAATAGAACCTGTTTTCGTTGGGTGCACCACCTCTAACGATGATGTCATTTCTAAAGGAAACGGTAGTTGCAACACCAGGGAGTATCTGTATGACTCTTGAGATATCTCGATTACCACCCGGGTTTCTGTAAATCTCAGTCGCTCCAATGGTTTGCTTACTCAAAGGGCTTTCTTCTGATTTTTCAATTCTGTTGGTTTGGATCACTACCTGATCGAGTAATGCACTTTCTTCTGACAAGGCAATATTGATATCGGTAGTAGCAGCTGAGCCCACTGTAATCTCATAGATATAAGTGGTTTTAAACCCTATAAAACTGCAGGTAAGGTTGTATATACCAGGTGTAAGGTTGTCGATTTCATAACGGCCTTCTTCATCTGAAGTTGTACCAATCTGCGTACTATCCAGTACGATATTTGCGAAGGGTATACTTTCATTATTGATTTCATTGTATATACGTCCTTTGATGGAGCCCGTTTGAGCGAGTAGATTGCTAGCTGTGATTAGGGCTATAATAAGTAGAAGTTTTATTTTGGAAAACACTGTGATAAGTTTTATTAAAGGTAAAAAAGAATTAATGATTAGTAGGTCTATTTTATGAAGAATGGACCGATGGTTAAAATAACCACCGATCCACGCATCCAAAATAAATCAAACTATCAAGAAATGATTTTTTTATAAATTTGGAATTAATACTTTGTTAATTGCATGAATAACTCCGTTACTTCCGTGAACATTCTTTATGATTACAGTAGCATCGTCTGCGCCTGATTTGTCTTCAAGAACGATCAGATCATCTATAATACTTTTCACTCTAACATCTTGTAAATTGAGCATTGTAAGATTATCTCCTTCATTTAAATCTTCTGCGAAAACTCTTGCTCCGGCCGCGTGGTAGGTTAATACCGACTTTACTTGGTCTTCGGTCAAAGTTGGAAGGATGTCAGCTATGGCACCGAATGCTTCATCTGTTGGTGCAAAAACTGTAATGTTATCCTCTGCTATTATTGCATCCGCGATATCTGAGTATGCTGGGTCGGTTAATAGAGTTACTAAAACTGTAAATTCTGAAGCTTCACCTGCATCGGATAAAAGAGCGGCAATCTCAACTACGTTCGGAGCTGGTGGTCCTTGAATAACTCTATCGATTACGTGGATCACACCATTATCCTTTTCAATGTCAATTTTATCGAGTTTAACGTTTGATAACCCATTGATCAATACTCCACCATTAAATAGGTATCCAAGGTAGATGTTACCATTTAAAGTCTCTGCTATTCCACTTGCAGGAAGGTCAGCAGCTTTAACTACGGAACCTATTACATGATATGTTAAAACATTTGTTAATTGCTCAGCAGTGTAATCATCTAAATTAGTAATACCAGCGGCAACAAATCCTGCGTTATCAGGAGCAAAAACTGTCAAGGCAGGAGCCGTAGCAACGGTTTCTAAAAGGTCAGCTTTTCTCAATGCACCAGCCAAAATGGTGAAATCATTTTCAAATAGAACTACTTCAGCTACAGTTCCTACTGAGTAAGCAACATAGCTTGGCAACAAGACAGCATCTACAACATGTGCAACACCATTTACAGCTTTCAAATCTGCTGCAGTTACATTTGCGTTGTTAATTTTTACACCATCAGTAATGTCAACAGTTACAGATTCACCAGGAAGTATAGTTTCAACATCTCCATTAGTTAACTGGTCAGAAGTCACTGCCGATCCTAATATATGGTAAGAAACAATTTCATTCAATAATTGTACAGGAATATCGTCAATGCTTTCTTTTCCTAAAACACCTAATACGGCCGTAAATGCATCATCAGTTGGCGCAAAAACTGTGAGGTCTTGTGTTGGATCATTGGCAGCAGCTAATAAACCAGCTAATTCAGGTTTTGCCAAAGCACTTAATAAAATTGTGTGATCTGGGCTTCCTGCTACGATCTGAGCAAGTGTCATCGCGTAAAAGTCTTCAGGAAACAATACTTCATCTATAATGTGGATAACACCGTTTGAAGCATCAATATCTGCTGATGTCACGTTTGATGAACCATTTAAGGTTACTCCGTTTGAGATATCAACATCTATTGTTTGACCTGATAATAAAGTTTGCACAGGCCCATTAGTTAAGTCTGATGACATAACATCTCCACTCACTACATGATATTGCAATAAGGAAGTGAGTAATGCAGGATTCGCGATAATATTATTTAAAATATCATCATCTACTTTATCAAAAGCTGCATTAGTTGGAGCAAATACTGTATAAGGTCCAGGCCCAGATAATGCATCGTCCAATCCAGTCGCGACCAAAGCGCCAACTAAGGTGCTTAAATCGGGAGTTTGTTGAGCGATTTCGACAATGTTCTTGTCGCTGGTTCCATTGTCATCGTCATCATCACTACAACTTAATGTAAATAGTGGGATGGCCATAAACAATACGGCCATCGTAATTTTTTTAAGATAATTCATTTGGATAAAATTTTTCATTGTTTAACTTATTAATAATTTTGTTAGACAAATATAAAATAAAAAATACATACTGTCCAAGTAAAAAGATAAAAAAGTGAACAAAAATTAATTTTTTAACTTTTTGTTAGGAGTCTCAGAAAAAACTTTTATATATTTGTCCAACAAAATGATTTAAAAAATTAAACATGATTTCATATTCAGTAGCTCAGGTTGAGGCGTTAACAGGTATCAAAGCACATACTTTAAGGATATGGGAGCGTCGATATGATTTTCTTGAACCAGCTCGTACGCCTACCAATATTCGCTATTATTCGGATGAACAATTAAAGAAGCTTTTGAATTTTGGAATTTTGGTGAGGAATGGATATCGAGTTTCTAAGCTTAATAAGATGCCAAGTGAGCAGGTGTTCGAGGAGGTTGCAAAAGTTCTGGCAAATCCAGGTTCTCAGGCAAGTGACGAGATGAAGGGGTTGACCCTGAGTATGTTGGAGATGAGTGAGGAGGATTTTGATGATATTTTCGAGAGGCAGGTGATTAGGAAAGGTTTTTTCAAAACCATTACTGAAACCATTTATCCTTTTTTACAATATGTAGGAGTGTTATGGACAAGTAATAAGGCGATGATCGCGCAAGAGCATTTTATTTCAAATTTGATCAGACAAAAAATAATTGCTGCTATTGAGCGATTGTCAATTCCGCAAAAGGATGCACCTGCTATCGTATTCTTTCTTTTAGAAGGGGAAGAGCATGAAATTGGTTTGCTCCTGGCTAGTTTTGTGGCCAAGGAAATGGGGTGGAATATTTACTACCTGGGGTTGGGTGTTCCCATACCGAATATAAAGAAGGTAATTGAAATGACAGAACCACAACTTTTGATGACGATGTTTGTAACGCCAAAAGTGAAAAAATTGAAGAGTCAAATAGATGAGATCCTTGAGGGTAATGACGTGTCTTTCATGCTTTCCGGTAGTACTGAGAATTTAGATGCGGTTGATGATTCTGAACGAATTCTTAAAGTGAAATCTCCTGCAGATTTTCAGACTCAATTAGCGGATATTCATAATGATTTTCAGACTTCGATTTGATTTGATGGTTGATTTTGTTATTGATTGATATTTTTTTTAATTTTTTAAGATTATTTTTATATTTTAGAAATCTCTTCTATAGAGCGTCCTCCTCTAATTGGATGACAAAATTTTAACATTTTTATTGATATTTTGTTAAAGAAAAACAACATAATTGTTGGTGTTCGTTAGACTAGCTTATACTTAGACATAAATGTTTAAATAAAAAGTAAAAAAGTTAGACAAAAATGTTGATTTTTAGGTAAAATCATTTAGTTTTGCGTTTATATGAATAAAAAAGTGAGTATTATTGGTTCTGGATTTGCCTCTATTTCGGCTGCATGTTATATGGCCAAGAGCGGATATGAGGTTAATGTTTATGAAAAGAATGAACAATTGGGTGGAAGAGCCAGGCAATATAAACAGGATGGTTTTAAATTCGATATGGGCCCTACCTGGTATTGGATGCCGGATGTTTTTGAACGTTTTTTTGCTGATTTCGGTAAAAAACCGTCAGATTATTATCAACTAGAGCGATTAGGGCCGGCCTACAGGGTGTATTTTGGAGAGCAGGATTTTATGGATATTTCTGATGATTTAGACGAGATCAAAGAAACTTTTGAGAAAATAGAGTCAGGGGCAGCGAATGCGTTGACCAGTTTTTTGGAAAAGGCGGCAAAAAATTATGAGGTAGCGATAAAAGATTTGGTATATAAACCGGGTTTGAGTCCGTTTGAGTTAGTATCAAAAGATACCATACTAGAGGTGCCTCAATTTATAAGTACCATACATGATGTAGCTAAAAAGAAGTTTAAAAGCCCCAGGTTAAGGCAGATCATTGAATTTCCGGTTTTATTTTTAGGTGCTAAGCCTTCAATGACTCCTGCGTTTTATAGTTTTATGAATTATGCAGATCTGGGATTGGGAACGTGGTACCCTTCAGGCGGAATGAAGTCGGTGGTTGATGGAATGATTCGGTTAGCTGAAGAAATGGGTGTTACCTTTCATACGAACGCTCCAGTTTCCAAAATAACAACAGGAAAAGATAAAAGAGTTACTAGTATGACAATTAATGAGGTAGATGAGCCTGTTGATCTGGTCATTTCAGGAGCTGATTATGCCCATACTGAAAGTTTGTTGATGGAACAAGACAGAGTGTATAGTAAAGCTTATTGGGATAAAAAGGTGATGGCTCCTTCTTCTTTACTCTTCTATGTGGGATTAGACAAGAAAGTGGAGCGATTATTGCATCATACTTTATTCTTTGATGTGTCATTTGACGATCATGCCAAAGCTATTTATGACGATCCAAGTTGGCCTGAAAAGCCCTTGTTTTACGTAAGTTTTCCAAGCATGACTGACAGTTCTGTTGCTCCTGAGGGAAAAGAGGCTGCGATTTTTTTAATACCTTTAGCTCCGGATCTTGAAGATACGGCGGTATTACGGGAAAAATACTTTGATATCATCATCAAGAGACTGGAGAAATTAACCAAGCAGGAAATAAGATCATCCATTTTGTTCAAAGAGTCCTATTGTGTTCAGGATTTTAAGGATGATTACAATTCATTCAAAGGCAATGCCTATGGAATGGCAAATACATTGATGCAAACTGCTTTTTTAAGACCAAAACTAAAAAGTAAAAAAATAAAAAACTTATATTTCACAGGGCAATTAACTGTTCCTGGACCTGGTGTTCCTCCTGCTCTGATCTCAGGTAAACTAGTTTCAGATCTATTAACTAAAGACAACTAACATGAAAGAATTATTTGACAAGCTATCATATCAATGCTCGCACAAGGTGACAAGTATGTATAGCACTTCCTTTTCCCTTGCGGTTAAAATGTTATCCCCTAAAATTCAAAAAGACATCTATGCTATTTATGGTTTCGTAAGGTTTGCAGATGAGATTGTTGACACTTTTCACGATTATGAGAAGGAAGTCTTACTTGATGAGTTTGAAAGGGATTTGTATAAAGCTATTGATCGAGGAATTAGCTTAAATCCTATCCTTAACTCATTCCAGGAAGTTGTCAATAAGCATCAGATAGATGCCGCATTGATCGATCATTTTATGAAAAGTATGCGAGCTGACTTGTATAAAAGTGAATATCAAAGTATAGAGGAATATGAAGATTATATATATGGATCAGCCGATGTAGTGGGGTTAATGTGTCTGAAAGTTTTCGTTCAAGGCGATCAAAAACGATTTGATGAACTCAAAGAACCGGCTATGAAATTAGGTAGCGCATTTCAAAAAGTGAATTTTCTGCGTGATTTGAAGGATGATACTGAACATCTTCATCGATCCTATTTTCCTCATATTCAAGGAGGAGTAATTGATGGTGTGGTAAAGGAGCAGATCATTGAAGAAATTGAGAAAGATTTTCAAGAAGCGTATGTAGGAATTCTTCAGTTGCCAATTGAGGCTAAATTTGGAGTGTACACTGCTTTTATTTATTACAGAAAATTATTAAGAAAATTAACCGTAACAAAAGCTAGTGAAATAAAGGAGAAAAGAATTCGAATCAGTAATCCTATGAAAATGTTTTTGCTTACCAAATCGTTTGTGAATTACAAGTTGAATTTACTTTGATAAAACAAAGGGCCATATTCGCTTTATTGTTTGTAACTTTGATGTCTCAGGCCCAGGAAAGCGACCTGTTAATAAAGATGAGATCAGAATTTCAGGAAATCAACAGCGAAGCTGATATAAAAAAAATATTAGACTTTAACCTTGAAAATATTGACATTAATGAGCAACAATTGATCGAAGCTTATCAGGCGACAGCGACTTGTATGCTTGCCGAATATGATCTTTCTCCTATGTCGAAATTGAAATATTTCAATGAGGGAAAAAAAAAGCTTGAGGAACTGATCACGATAAAAAAAGGTGTTGAAAATGTGTATTTGAGGCTGTTGTTGCAGTTAAACGTGCCTCGGATTCTTAGTTATTATAAAAATATTGAGGAGGATGTGGCCTATCTGGAATCATCATTAGCAACGGCACCAATTGATGTGTCTTATAAGTATGCCATGATCAAAAACCTGATCAGTGTGGCTAAGAAAAATGAATTAAAAGAAGTTTTATTGCAAATTAATGTAGTAGAAGAGGGTTGATAAAAAATTAAGGAAAATGATACTGTTTATTACAATTTTGATTACCACATTTTTAATGGAAGGAGTTGCCTGGGGAATGCATAAATACATAATGCATGGGCCATTTTGGAATCTTCATGAAGATCATCATGTAAGAGATAACCACGATTCGTTTTTGGAACGTAACGATTCATTTTTCGTCTTTTTTGCAATCATTTCGATCACAGCTTTTTCATTGTGGTCGATCTTTGGCTGGCAAATTAGTTTGGGTATAGGAATTGGGGTTTTTATTTATGGCGTCATTTACTTTGTCATTCATGATCTATTTATTCACCAGCGTATCAAAATCTGGAGAAAAACTAAAAACCCATATCTTTTGGCTTTGAGAAGGGCTCATAAAATTCATCATAAACATCTTGGGAAACATGAGGGAGAGTGTTTTGGTATGTTATGGGTGCCAATGAAGTATTACAAAGGGCAATACTAAATGATGTCGCTTTACCTTTGGCTAGATCTTCTTTCGATTTCAGTTCCTTTTCTGGTTTCCTTTCACCCCAGAATCAAGTTATATAAGAGCTGGAGGGCATTGTTCCTTGCGCTATTGATTACATTGGTCCCTTTTATTATTTGGGATGTATATTTTACGGTACAAGGCTACTGGGGTTTTAATGAGACGTATCTTTCAGGAATTTACCTACTGCATCTACCCATTGAAGAATGGTTGTTTTTTATCTGTATTCCTTATGCCTGTGTTTTTACGCACCTGTCAATTTTAGAAATAAATCCTAATTTATCTTTGTCTGAAAAGGTCAGTAACCGAATTACAATACTGTTATTTACCATCTTCGTTTTGGTATTGCTTTTTAATACTGATAAGGCCTATACAGCTGTTGATATGATTTTTGCGATCATTACGCTGGCATTGGTCAAAAAATTTAATCCTAAATTGCTGCAAAGTTTTTATCTCACTTTCTTGTTTATGCTGATTCCGTTTTTTATCGTAAACGGTATACTTACAGGGACTGGCATAGAAGGTAATGTTGTATGGTATAATAACGAGGAGAATTTGGGGATAAGACTGGGTACGATTCCAATAGAAGATAGCGCCTATGCCTTTTCTTTGATTTTACTGAATTTATGGTTGTTTTTTAAGTTTGATTCCGGCAACACATCAAAAGCTAGGTCAAAGTAAACAGATCTGTTTTAAAAGATCAGAGCTTTAAGCAGAGAAGCCGGTGCTTTATGCCCACTTCTTCAAATTCATCACCATATACCTTAAATCCTAATTGTTCATAAAAACTGGTCACTTCAGCTCTGGAATGGATCTCTATCTCTTTTAGTCCTTTAGATACTGCAAATGCAATTAATGACTGAACAAGAAGCTTGCCAATTCCTTTTCCCTGCCAGTTGGTTTCAACGGCCATCTGTATCAATTGCCCTTTCGATATTTTCGTATCTATTGGAACGAGAAGGACACAGCCAATAAGTACAGATTTATCCATTGCCACAAAATGCCATGACATTGGATCGTTCATTTCCCAACCAAAATCGGGAATACCAATAGGTCTTAATAATACCTTATTTCTAAGCTCCCGCTCCTTTTGATAGAGCGGATTGTCCATATCAATTCTTATGATTTCCGGCATAGGATGTTTTTAAGATAATGAAACCATATCCTCAAGCACCTTTATGTTTTCCAAAAGTGCCTTATTCTGTGCCTTGGAACCATACATTAGGTCAAGTCTGTTTTGATAGGTTTGTGTTATTTTGTGACGCACCATTTTTAAAGTTGAATTGATCATTTGATTATCTTCAGAAAACGCTTCGGAAATAATTTGAAAATTTGAAGGGATCCATTTACCTGGAAATTTATCCTTAAATTCTATCTGCTTTGAAAACAAGAGTATTTCGTTCTTAAGATGCTTGTTCAACTCTTCATAGGTTAGAATACCTTCTTTACGGATCACTTCCTCAATGGCATTTTTATTCAGGTTGATCAGGGCCGTAGTGTATTTCTGATGGTCATTGTAGATCATGATTTGATGGATGCAGTCAGAAGAGCTGACTATAGCCTCTTCTATTTCTTCAGGGGAGTATTTCTCACCGTCTTCAGAGATCAATAAGGCTTTTTCTCTTCCCACCACAACCAAAAAGTCATCTTCATCGATATAGCCTAAATCACCTGTATATAACCAGCCATTCTTTATTGTTTCTGAGGTGGCAACTTCGTTTTTATAATAACCCTTCATTACATTGTCTCCCTGAATTACTATTTCACCCTTTTTTCCTTGAGCTACTTCCTTACCGCTTTCATCACAAATCTTACAATTGATCCCTTTAAGAACCTTTCCTGAAGTTCCCATTTTATGGTTAAATGGCGTGTTTGTAGAGATGATAGGAGTAGCTTCTGTCAAACCGTATCCCTGATATATTGGGATTCCGATTGCTTTATAAAATTGTTGTTGTTTGATGTCTAATAGAGCACCACCACCCACAAAAAATTCAATGTTTGGGCCAAAGATCAATCGAAGTTTACGAAAGATCAATTTTTCCGCCAAAAGCATATTGAAATAAGTTCCGATTTGTATGGCCCACCCCGGTTTAGAAAATCCGTTTCCATTTCTTTTTATGGCGGCTTCTATTCCTCTGTTAAAGATACCTTCAACAAGACCTCCTTTTGCTTTTATGCCATCCTTAAACTTCTCAATAAAATTACTTGTCAAGGCAGGTACGGTCAAAAGAAAGTTAGATTCAGCTTCGACCAGGTTCTTGGGAATATTTTTTAAGGCATTTATACTTCCTCCGCGAGCATCGACAAAATGAAGGGATAGTCCTTTGACCAATGCAGTATAAATACCCACAGTATGCGCAAAGGAATGATCCGTTGGCAGTATCAGCAGGGTTGATATTTTTTCCTTGATCTGAAAAGTAGACACGGCAGCATGACTGTTGGAATAATAATTTAAATGCGTCAGCATAATTCCTTTGGGATTACCCGTTGTTCCTGACGTATAACTGATGGTCACCACCTGGTCTTCCTCAGTACTAATTTCTATCTGCGCAAGTTTCTCCCTATGGTCCTGGGTTTTTTCCTGCCCAAGAGCATATAAGTCATCTACAAATAGCAGTTCCATTTCATTAAATCCATGTTGTTTACATTGTTTACTGATCTTTTCAGAAGGTTTGTCAAGCATGATCAAACGCAGGGAACTATTTTGATATTTATCCCATTGACTGATCACTTTTTCCAAGGTGTTTTCAGAGATGACAAAAAAGCTGGCATCTGAATGATTCACCCTAAAAGGAATCTCTTCCGGTAGCAACTTGATCGAAAGTGGTACTGAAATCCCACCTGCATATAAGGTTGCGAATTCTGCTATGATCCAATCTGATTTTGCTTCGGATAGAATAGAAACTTTACTTTCTTTTTCAAGACCCAGTTCCAAAAAAGCAGCAGCAAGTTGAGTTGATCTTATCTTGGCCTCGCTAAATGAGGTTCTCACCCAGCCCTGGTCACCTTTTACACTTAAATAAGGATCCTTTGCATACTTGGTTACTGCCTTATTAAGCATTGAAAAAACGGTTCTTTTATTCATCGTTAGCATAGATTAAGTTGCTAAAATACCTTTTTTTGTCAAATTGCATATCTTGACAAAATGATTAACTTTGAATGATCCGTTTATTTTGTAAAAAGATGCATATTCAACCTTCAGATGCCCTGGCAAGTCTGAAAAATTCCCCAAAAGAGTATATAGAATTATTCCAGCATGGCAGTTTGACCGTTGAGATCTATGTGGTGATTTCAGGTTCGGGCAGTTTTTTAAATGGAAACAATACCGTCGAGTATAAGGCCGGTGATTTTTTATTCGTTCCTGCGGGAATTGAGCATCGTTTTATTAATTTTACCAGCGATTTCTCCACCTGGGTCTTTTTTTATGGACCCCTTGGAGGAGAGCAATAGAAAAATAGCACAATGACAGTACCAAAATTTTTATTAGGAGACAATACCGACCATCCGGAAGATATCTTTATTGTTCATACAGAGTATCCCCATTTTATCATCAATTTGCTCAATGACGACATTGAATGGTTTGATGAATTGAGGGGAGATGAATCTGAAATAGCGCTTGAAATTGCAGGCCTGATTGAGGAAGCCAGTATTTTTTATGATCGCGAGATGGAAAGGTATACTGAAGATTAAATTTATTTATTTTTTTTTGCTTTTCTGACCAATTCCAATTGGGCCACATCGGTTTTAGCGGTGAACAGGCCGTAATTGATGATTGCTGTATTTTTTTCCAATTTTTCTATGGTACCCTTAGCATTCCCTTCTTTTAACCTCACGGTGTCGTTGATCTGAAATTGATAGTCCTTGATAAAGATGGCTTTTTCTCTTTCAACTTTTTCCTTTTTGACTCTTATTTTTTTTACTTCAGGTAGAATTTCCTGCTCTGTTTTTTTTAGTTCTGCCTCCTTGAGTTGTTGTCTTTGCTTGAGTTCCTTATTAATTTTTGTTCTGTCTCTTTTAGACAATGGTTTTTCCTTATGATCGTTCTTTTTCTTTAACTCCTCATTTATTTTCTCTTTTTTAGTGAGTTCAGTTTTGGTCTGTTCTATCAATGACCATTTCATAAAGTCATCTCTGAGTTCTTTCTTATTTCTAGTTTGGAAGAATTTGTTTAATAACTCATTGGTTTTACGGCCGTACGAAAGCATTTTTTGATTGTTGTCATACAATTCCTGAAAACTTTCGATTTTATCCTGAATTTTTTGTTGTTGTTTATGCAGTTTTTCAGCATTTACTTTTGCAGACTGCTGTTCTTTAATCAGTCCGTCAGCTCTTCTCTGAAGCTCATTTCTTTCTTTCTGTAATTTGGCGATAGTCTTGTCAAGTCTGATCTTTTCTCTTTCGACTTTTTTCTTGGCTCTGTTGATAATACTAAAAGGGATGCCGTTTTTTTGTGCCACTTCAAAAGTGAAAGAACTTCCTGCCTGACCGGTGTGTAATTTAAAAAGAGGCTCAAGAGATCTTTGATCAAATTGCATATTGGCATTGGTCACATTTTCCAATTCGCTTGCCAGTACTTTTAAGTTTGAGTAATGCGTGGTAATGATCCCAAAGGCTCCTTTTTCATAAAACTCTTCAAGAAAGACTTCAGCCAATGCACCACCAAGTTCAGGATCACTTCCAGTACCAAACTCATCGATTAAAAACAGGGTATTGTCGTTGCATCTTTTGAGAAAATTTCTCATATTTTTTAAACGATAACTATAGGTACTCAACTGATTTTCAATTGATTGATTGTCACCAATGTCGGTAAGGATTTTATCAAAAATGCTTACTTCACTTTTTTCATGTACAGGGATCAGCATACCACTTTGTAACATGACCTGAAGCAGTCCTATCGTTTTTAAGGTGATACTTTTCCCTCCTGCATTCGGCCCTGAGATAACTATAATTTGCTGTGTTTTATGGAGCTCTAAAGTTTGAGGGATCGTGTTTAAACCCTTTTGAGCGTTTTCCAGCCAAAGAATAGGGTGGTAGGCATCTTTTAGATATATTTTTTTATCCCTGACAATTTTGGGTAAGCAGGCATTTATGTTTTGAGCGTATTTGGCTCTGGCACCTATGCTGTCTAAATGAGAAAGGTAGCGTTGGTATTTTTGGAGAAGCGGTGCGTAAGGCCTGATTATATTTGTCAGGTTCTTCAGGATTTTAACAATTTCCTCTTGCTCTTCGTATTTAATGTTCTGAAGCTCTCTTGAGAGTTGAAGTGTCGCTTCAGGTGCGATATAAACGATACTTCCAGTTTTGGAATTCCCCATAATGGCCCCGTTAACCCTTTTTCTGTACATGGCCTGAACTGCAAGAACTCTTTGGTTGTCAATGACGGATTCTCGGATATCATCCAGATAGCCCTGAGATGAATAATTGGCCATGGCTTTGTTAAAGCTACCTCCCAATTGCCCTCTTATTTTATTGATGTCTTTTCTGATATTTTGCAAAGTAACCGAGGCGTTGTCAACGACCTCTCCAAAAGGAGAAATAAGCTTTTTTATCTGATCACTCAATAACTTGTTAAATTCAATATCTTCTGACTGAGCGAATAGGGTAGGGTAATACTCCTTGAACTTTTTAAAGAACAGCAATAAATCATTGACATTTTCAGACATTGAAGCAATCTTGATAAAAGCAGTTCCTTCAAGAAAACTATCTTCAATCCCTAAAAGCGATATTTCTTTACTGATCTCTTCAAAATAATGATTTGGAATGCGATTTTCATTTTCAAACGAAGACAGGTATTCATTAACCTGATGCAACTCTGATTTTAACTCCAGAGTTCTTCTGATCGGTCTTATGCGCTGTACCATCTGTCTTCCAAGGTCAGAAATGCAATATTCCTCTATCGTTTCCAGTATGGTTGAAAACTCGAGATCAATTAAAGTTTTATCTGTTATGTTTTGTGCCAAAGTCTTAAATTTGTCATGGCAAAAATAACCAAATTTATACTATGAATGCATCAATCTCTGAGAGTTGGAAATCTATATTGTCAAAGGAGTTTGAAAAAAGCTATTTTTCGCAACTAACGAGCTTTGTGAGGTCTGAATATAAGGATCATACCTGTTACCCTTCAGGGAATGAAATATTTGCGGCCTTTGATCACTGCAGTGTTGAGGATGTTAAAGTAGTTATCCTGGGGCAGGACCCTTATCATGGTGCAGGTCAGGCCAACGGTTTATGCTTTTCAGTACAGGATTCCATGCCGCATCCACCATCTTTGATGAATATTTATAAAGAATTAGAACAGGATACAGGTAAACCTTATCCGACAAACGGAGATTTAAGCGCATGGGCGGATCAGGGAGTTTTACTTTTGAATGCTACCCTCACGGTGCGCGCTTCGGAAGCAGGATCTCACCAACGTCAAGGGTGGGAGGTGTTTACGGATGCGGTAATTCAGCACTTGTCGGATGAAAAGGAAAACCTTGTTTTTTTACTTTGGGGAGGATATGCTAAGAAAAAGGGGCGTAAAATTGATCACAAGAAACACCTGGTATTGACAAGCGGTCATCCATCACCATTAAGCGCTAACAGAGGTTATTGGTTCGGAAACAAGCACTTTAGTAAAACCAATAGTTATTTGAAAGAAATAGGAAAACCACAAATTAAATGGTGATCACCATCTGATTTGCGGTTGTCAAGTTATTCTTTATACCGAGATATTAGTTATTCTTTACTGGGATGTTCTTTAAAATTTCCTTCAAAAATTTCCAAAACCGCACAGATGAGGAAATACTGGCTCTTTCGTCAGGAGAATGAGCGCCTTTTATCGTTGGTCCGAAGGAGATCATATCCATATCAGGATAGTGCGTTCCTAAAATTCCACATTCTAATCCTGCATGACAGGCCACAACCGCAGGTTGACTTTTAAAAATGTCCTCATAAATTCCTGTAAGCACTTTTAAAATGGCAGAGTCTCTATTAGGACTCCAACCAGGATAGGCACCTGAAAATTTAACTTCAAATCCCTGATCTTCAAAGGAAGTTTTTAAGGAATTTGCAACTTCTTCTTTACTTGCTTCTACAGAAGACCTCGTAAGACATAAAATTTTTATCTGTCCATTTTTGACCAGTACGCGGGCGATATTGTTCGAGGCTTCCACAAGATCAGCTATTTCCTCACTCATTTTATAAACTCCATTAATTGCATTTGCTAGGGCTTGTATTAATGCCGTTTGCTCCTTTTCATCCATAGATGAAAATTCACCTTCAACTTTATCTAACGTGCATAAAAGATCAGGTTCAACTGCTGCATAATTCTCTTTTATTTCAGCAAAATAGGTCAGGTAAGCTGTTTCTAACTCCTTGATTTTATCTGATTTACATAGGAATAGAACTTCACTTTCCCTTGGAATCGCATTTCGAAGTCCGCCACCATCAATACTGATGATTTGTACAATGTTTTGAACCCTTTCTAAAAATGAATTCACGAGCTTGTTTGCATTGCCCAGCCCCTTATGAATGTCCATTCCCGAATGACCGCCTTGTAATCCTTTGATGACAAATCTAAAAGCTGGATCTCCTTGATTATTCTTGATCTCTTTGTAGGTTTTAAGCGCGGTAATATCAACGCCTCCGGCGCAGCCTATATCAATTTCGTCATCTTCTTCAGTATCAAGGTTCAGTAGAATATCTCCGTTAAGATACCCGGCCTGTAAACCCTGAGCCCCTGTCATTCCTGTTTCCTCGTCAATGGTAAATAAAGCTTCTAGAGGAGGGTGTATGAGGTCGTCCGAAGACAATACACTCATTATTGCTGCTACACCTAAGCCATTGTCAGCTCCGAGGGTAGTGCCCTTGGCCCTTACCCAATCTCCATCGACGTGCATTTTAATCCCCTGGGTGTCAAAGTCAAAATCGGTATCAGAATTTTTCTGATGTACCATATCAAGGTGAGACTGCAGCACTACTGTTTTTCTGTTTTCCATGCCGGCCGAAGCTGACTTACGCATGATTACATTACCTACAGGATCAACAATGGTTTCAAGACCAAGTTTTTTACCGAAAGCAACCATGAATTCAACGATTCGATCTTCTTTTTTGGAAGCCCTGGGTATCGCATTGATGTCTGCGAAATGATTCCATAATATTTTTGGTTCCTGATTTCTAACAGCTGTATTTTGCATGGTTTTTTATTTGTAATTAAAAATGAAAGTACTAATCGACTTCTATGATTACTTTGTCTAAAGGTTTTCTTACTTTTTTCATAGAACTCATGATATCATCATCAGCTCTATATCCAACAGGAAGCAACAATACAGATCTCAGGTTCTTTTTTTGAAGCTCCAGCACATCGTCAAACTTTACCGGGTTGAATCCTTCCATTGGGCAAGAATCTATGCTTTGTTCTGCGCAAACGGTCATCAGGGTTCCAATTGAAATATAGGCCTGATAAATGGCCGAAGTATCAATCTGCTGACGGTCTTTATTTTTATAGATTGTTTTGAGCTGGTTTCTGAATTTCCCTACAATCTCTTCTGACGTGCCTCGAATGTCTTTTTCCAGATCGAAATAATCATCGATGGAATTCTCATCAAAACCAGTATCAATGCATAGAATTAGTAAATGAGAACAGGTGGTGATTTGCGGTTGAAAATAAGCATGAGGAAGTAATTCAGCCTTGACGGCATCACTTTTGACAATCAGCATTTTTAAAGGTTGAAGTCCAAAGGAGGTAGCTGTAAGATTAAATGCCTTACATAAAACATCTATTTGATCTTGATCTAATTTTTTATTTTGATCAAACTTCTTACAAGCATATCGCCAAGTGAGGCTTTGGATAATATTTTTTTCTGAGTACATATATGTTAGTTATGATAAGGTAAAGCAGGTGAAGTCTTAATTTCACGAACTCAATGATTGCATCTTGACCAGATTGTAATAGACGCCTTTCTTTTTTAACAAATCTTCATTTTTCCCCTGTTCTACGATCTTTCCTTTTTGCATGACAACGATCAGGTCTGCATTTTGAATGGTTGATAATCTATGGGCAATAACAATAGAAGTTCTATTCTTCATCATTTTTTCAATGGCATCCTGTACTA
This sequence comes from uncultured Flavobacteriaceae bacterium, assembly GCA_905479625.1. Taxonomy (GTDB): domain Bacteria; phylum Bacteroidota; class Bacteroidia; order Flavobacteriales; family Flavobacteriaceae; genus Lutimonas. The sequence continues at coordinate 17,249 of CAJQNF010000073.1, forward strand.
AACGTTCAGACTCAGTATCAAGCGCAGAAGTAGCCTCATCCAATATCATAATTGGAGGATTTTTAAGTACCGCGCGGGCAATACTCAACCGTTGTTTCTGGCCTCCTGATAATTTATTACCGCTATCGCCTATATTCATGTCATAACCTTTTGGCAGATCTTTTATAAACTCATGCGCATTGGCAATGGTAGCTGCCGATACTATTTCTTCATTTGATTTGTCAGTAACTCCGAGAAGTATATTGTTCTTAATGCTGTCATTAAACAAAATAGAATCTTGAGAGACCAATCCCTGAAGACCTCTTAAAGATTTCTTGGTAATGTCTCTAATGTCTGTTCCGTCAATTTTAATGCTCCCTTCATTGACATCATAAAACCGGGTAATTAAATTTGCTATCGTTGATTTTCCACTTCCAGACTGACCTACAAAGGCAACTGTTGTCCCAATAGGGATCTCCAAAGAAAAATCCTTTAGTACGTAGTCATCATCATATTTAAAGGAGATGTTTTCAATAGAAATACTTGAATTGAATCCATCTTTAACGATGGCATTTTCTTTATCTTTTAAAGGCGAAACTGTATTCAAAATTTCTAACACACGCTCCGCAGCGGCATCACCTTTTTTGACTCCATAAACTGCTTTAGAAATAGCTTTTGCCGGCGTCAGTATATTATAGGCTAATCCCATGAAAACGATAAATGCGTCAGGGGCCAAGGTCTTTTCAATCAGCACTAATGAACCTCCGTACCAAAGCAGAATGGCAATAACGCCAATCCCTAAAAACTCACTCATTGGAGACGCAAGATTTTGCCTGTTTAGAAGCGAGTTTGAAAAATGATAAAACCTTGAGGTGGAGTCACGAAATTTTGAGTTAAAATACCCTTCAGCATTGAACCCTTTGATCACTCTTAAGCCACCAAGTGTTTCCTCTAATACAGATAAAAAATATCCTTGCTCTTTTTGGACGCTGTCTGATTTTTTTTTCAAAGATTTCCCAACCAGTGAGATAAGATATCCCGATATAGGAATAAAAATAAATACAAACAAGGTGAGTTGCGGACTTAAAGCCAGCATGGCAATGATTGTAAAGATAATCGTCAACGGTTCTCTAACAATCAATTCTAAAATTGATAAAAACGAATGCTGAATTTCCAAGACATCAGTAGAAATTCGGGCAATCAGATCACCCTTTCTTTTTTCCGAAAAATAAGATAGAGGCAAGTCGACTGTCTTTTCATATAAATCATTTCTAAGGTCTTTCAGAACACCATTTCTTAAAAATGTAATAAAGAACATGGCTAAATATCCAAAGATATTTTTTAACAAAAATGTCGTAATGATAATGATGATCATAAACAATAACGCTTGTGACTCTCCTTCGCTATTTACTTTTTGAGTTATAAAATAGTTGATGTAATTTTCTATATAATCGCCAAGTTGTGAGATTCCTGAATAAACCGGCACAGTATTTACAGGTGCAGAACTTTTAAATAATACCTTTAACATGGGCATCAACGAAACAAAGGCGAGTGTCCCAAATAAGGCATAAAAAACATTACTGATGATATTTAAAACACCATAACCCTTATAAGGTTTGGCATACAACAGAATTTGCTTGAAATATTTCATCAATTTTTTTTGGTAATTCAGCTTTCTAATTCAGCTTAAATTCTTTAATGATATGCTGAATCTTTTGATCCAGTCCAGCTTCTACCTCTTGAGCATCTTTTGTCTCTTTCAGCTCGGTGTGAACGCTAAAATAGAATTTGATCTTAGGTTCGGTTCCACTGGGTCTTGCGGCCATTCGCGTCCCTTCAGTTGTTTGATATATCAGGACATTTGATTTTGGAAGATCAATCGTGGTTTCTTCACCCGTAATTAGATTTTTACAAACTGAGCTTTGATAATCAAAAAGAAAATTAACTTTTTCTCCATGGATCTCTGTCACTGGTGAGTTTCTCATATCTACCATCATCTGCTGAATTTCCTGAGCTCCTTTCACACCTTTTTTGACTACTGAAATCAAGTGTTCCTTATAAAAACCGTGTGCTGCATATAAGTCCAGTAATTCTGCGTAAACAGAAGTACCGTTGTTTTTTGCCTGAGCTGCAATTTCACAGGCAAGAAGTGTACTTGACACCGCATCTTTATCTCTTACAAAATCTCCAACCATAAAGCCAAAACTTTCTTCACCTCCTCCAATAAATTCTTCTGTGCCTTCAGCTTCTCTGATCATTTTTGCGATCCATTTAAAACCGGTGAGACCGACTTTTGTTTTCACGCCATAACTGCTTGCCAGTTCATTGATCATAGGGGTAGAAACGATCGTAGAACCTACAAATTGTTTGCCATTGATTCTTCCTTCGCCCTTCCATTTTTTCAACAATGCATTTACCAAAACAAGAAATGTTTGGTTCCCATTGAGCAATACAAGCTTATTGTCAAGATCTCTTACAGCAATACCTAAACGGTCACAGTCCGGATCGGTACCAATAACAATGTCTGCTCCAATTTGATCGCCTAGATCAGTTGCCATTTTAAGCGCGGCTGGTTCTTCTGGATTCGGAGAAGCTACGGTAGGAAAATCGCCGTCTGGCTCTCTTTGTTCCTCAACAATATGAACATCTGTAAAGCCGGCCAGTTCCAAAGTTCTTGGAACCATGGTAATTGAAGTACCATGTAAAGAGGTGAATACAATTTTTAATTGATCTCGATTTTTTGTATCGTTAAAGGTGGAATTGGCTACTGCTTCTTCAGCAAATTTTTTGTCGATCTCTTCTCCAATAATATGGATAAGGTCTGAATTTGCCTCGAATTTGATGTCTTCAAACTTCACTTTATTAATCTCACCTATAATTTCTCCATCCTGAGGCGGAATGATCTGTCCTCCATCATTAAAATAAACCTTATATCCGTTATATTCAGGAGGATTGTGTGAGGCGGTCAATACAATACCCGCATCACAATCAAGGGCTCTTACGGCATAAGAGAGTTCAGGAGTGGCTCTCAGGTCCTCGAATAAATAGACAATGATATTGTTTGCAGAGAATACATCAGCTACAGATTGCGCGAAAAGCTGACTATTATGCCGACAGTCAAATGCAATGGCCACTTTAGGTTGTTTACCTGAGAAGCTTTTTAAAAGGTAATTTGACAGGCCCTGGGTATTTTTGCCCAAGGTGTATTTATTAATCCTATTGGTTCCGGCTCCCATGACACCTCTCATACCACCTGTTCCAAATTCAAGGTCTTTATAGAACCTGTCGGTAAGGTCTATTGAGTCACTAGTAAGCAATTCCTGAATTTCTTTTTGAGTAGCTGCATCAAAAGGCGCTTTGATCCATTGCTGTGCTTTGCTGATTATTTCTTTTGTATTCATTGTGTATTGAAATTTAAAGGAACAAAGATAAACTTTTTAGGATGATTTTAAATCCGGCAAAAGCAGTCATTGTAAAGGTTTTTTTTGCTTTTTTAAAGTCAGTTGAATTAATATACTCTATGGGCTAACCTGGCAATTCCTATTGGAGATTAATTTTTTCGCTAATGGAATATCGCTTTGATTTTCTTTTCGATCGGAGAATCAGTTCTCCCAAGAACCCAGCTAAAAATAGTTGTGACCCCAGGATCATAGATGTTAAGGCGATATAAAACCAAGGGTTATTTGTGATTAAAATAGTGGGTTCATGCTGGTAAAGTTTTACAAGTTTTGAAACACCTATGATCAAAGCAGAAAGTAAACCTACTATAAAAACAATAGTTCCTAACAGGCCAAAAAGATGCATGGGCCTTTTGCCAAATTTGGTTAGAAAATTAATGGTGATCAGATCTAGAAACCCATGGATAAATCGATCTATACCGAATTTAGTAGATCCGTATTTTCTCGCTTGATGGATGACCACTTTTTCTCCAATGTTGTTGAATCCGGCATTTTTTGCCAGTACGGGAATGTATCTATGCATCTCTCCATAGACATCAACGTTTTTTACAACTTTATTTTTATAGGCCTTCAGTCCACAATTAAAGTCATGAAGCTCCAGGCCTGAAGTTTTTCGGGCTGCAGCATTAAATAATTTCGAGGGCAGATTTTTACGAATTTTTGAATCGTATCGCTTTTTTTTCCAGCCTGAGACAAGGTCAAATCCCTCATCCTGTATCATTTGAAATAATTCTGGTATCTCATCAGGACTGTCTTGCAAATCGGCATCCATGGTGATTACAACATCACCTGAAGCTTCTTTAAAAGCTGCATTTAAGGCCTGTGATTTTCCATAATTATGTTGAAACCGTATTCCCTTTACAGATGGATTCGCTTTAGAAAGCGCTTCAATTTTATTCCAGGATGCGTCATCGCTCCCGTCATCAATAAAAAGTAGTTCATATGAAAAACGATTGGACTGCATGACTTTTGCAATCCAATCGTGTAATTCTTGTAAAGATTCTTCCTCGTTTAATAGAGGCACAACTATGGATATATCCATTTAGTATCTTTTATTAATCTTCTTCAGATTTTTTCATGATTAATCCAGTGATCAATGAAACAATTAGTCCAAAGATTAAGCTAAACATTATTGCCATGGTTACATTGGCACCCGTATTGTTAAACATGGCAGCATTTTTAATAGCACCTTCCAGTTGCTCATCGGTCAAATTGGGATAACTTTCAATTATAGTCTGTTCTTGTACTGCTGCAACATTTTCAAAGTAAGATGTCTCGATATAATTAAAAAACACAGCCAAATATGCCGCGTAAATCAGCGCCGAGATCAGTGCGATTCCAAGGCCCGTTTTTATAGCTTGTCCAACCGATAGAAAGCCATCATTTGATTCTTTTAATTTTTTAACACCTAAAACAATGACGACCGTTGTTAGAAGTAATGAGGTTGCAATCAAGATCCAGTGAGGCTTGTATAAATCGCCAAAAACATAATTGACTAAGGCGACAATAATTGAAATAAAACCTAACATTAATCCATAGTTAAGCATGATTGATTTTGCAGATATTTTTGGTTGGTCTTCCATGAAAATTTGATTTAAAGTTTAACAAATATAATTAATAAAATGAATTCTTATCATTAGTCTAGGATCAAAATAAAAAGTTACAAAAAAAAGCTTGTTTAATTCCAAAAGGATAGTATTTTTGCATCGGCAAGTCCTGCACAACCAGCTCCCTTTGAATCCTCCAGGGCGGGAACGCAGCAAAGGTATTAGGTCGTAGCGGTGTGATGCAGGTAGCTTGCCATTTTTCTTTCCTTTTTTTTTGAAAAGCACCTCTTTATAGAATCCTCTTTTTACTTCTTCAGTTTCAATTTTTTATAGCATCTTTGCACCATGACTAAAGTTATATTAATCACCGGGGCTTCATCGGGCATAGGAGCGATTACAGCTGATTTTCTGGCAGGTAAAGGCTTTAAGGTATATGGAACCAGTCGTCAACCTAAAAGTGATTCGAAAAGGTTTGACCTGATTCAACTTGATGTACTGGATAAATCCAGTATTGAAAAAGCAGTCAATAGCATCATCCAAAAAGAAGGAAGGCTAGATGTTTTGATCAATAACGCCGGTATGGGTATAACAGGCCCTGTTGAGGAAACACCGATCGAAGAGGTTCGAAGGGCTTTTGAGACTAATTTTTTCGGCGCTTTAGAGGTCATAAAAGCGGTTTTGCCACAAATGAGGAAGCAGGAGCAAGGTTTGATTATTAATGTGACATCCATAGCCGGCTATATGGGGTTACCATTTAGAGGTATTTATTCTACAACCAAAGGCGCACTCGAGATTGTTTCCGAATCCTTGAGCATGGAGGTAAAGCAATTCAATATCAAGGTAACCAATATTGCACCTGGCGATTTTGCTACCAATATAGCATCAGGAAGATACCATACTCCTGTATATCAGGATTCTCCTTATGCCGAAATTTATAAAAAAAATCTTGACCTGATGGACGAGCATGTTGATTCAGGTAAGGACCCGATCCTAATTGCACAACAGGTCTATAAGATCATCAATGATCCCAATCCAAAACTACATTATAAGGTGGGAGAACTCATGCAAAAATTCTCTATTGTTTTAAAACGGATTTTACCAAATCGTTTATACGAGAAACTGATCATGAAGCATTACGGGATGTAAGCGCGACTATTCGTAAAATACGGCAATCTGATCCAATTCTTTTCTCTTTAAATCAGGAACATAAACAGGCTCTTTTGGATATCCAACAGGAAGCAATAAAAAAGCTCTTTCATTATCCGGTCTTTTTAAAAGCCTGGTAAGAAATTTCATTGGGCTAGGGGTGTGGGTTAAGGTAACAAGACCGGCATTGTGAATGGCGGTAATGAGCATGCCACAGGCCAGACCTACAGATTCGTTTACATAATAATTGTTGTGTTTCGACCCGTCTTCTTCATATTCATAGGCCCGTTTGCACGCGACGATGATCCAGGGAGCGATTTCTAAAAAGGGTTTGTGCATATCAGTAGCCATAGCAGCCAGATCATTTTTCCAGCGTTCGCCCATTCGATTTTCATAGGTTTCTTTTTCTTCTGCCTCAGCAGCCATTCGGATTTGATGCTTGAGGTCATTGTTAGAGATGGCGCAAAATGTCCATGGCTGTTTATGGGCTCCTGAAGGCGCCGTTGATGCCGATTTAATGATGTTCTCTATAACTACTTTTGGAACCTCTTTGTCACTGAATTCACGAATTGATCTGCGTTCATTTAACCATTTGTAAAAGGCGTCACTTTTTTCGATCATATCCTCCTGAGAAACAGTTTGATGTTGATGCAAAATATGTCGGAAACCATCTATGTTGATCTCTTTTTTATTCATATTGTTTAATTTAACTCATCACAAAGGTATTGATTGACCATCAAGGTCAAAACATGTGAGGTATGCAAAAGCAAGATATAAATTTTGAGCAGCATATATAAAAGAAGTTTGTTTAAACCTTTGGGGCATAAAAAAGGGCCTTTCCTAAGGCCCTTCTTATTTCTAGTTTAGATTGGGTTGCGGCGTCATTCGCAGGTAAGGCTTTATTTCGGTAAAACCTTTAGGAAATAATGCTGGAATTTCCTCGTTCGTCACAGACGGAACAATAACACAATCTTCTCCATTTTGCCAATTAGCAGGCGTTGCCACTTTTTCATAAGCGGTTAATTGCAGTGAATCAATAACGCGAAGTAATTCATCAAAATTTCTACCCGTTGATGCGGGATAGGTAATCGTGAGTTTTATGGTTTTGTCAGATCCGATCACAAAAACTGATCTTACGGTAAACTTGGCATCGGCATTAGGATGAATCATATCATATAATTCAGAAACCTTTCTGTCTTCATCCGCAATAATAGGGAAGTTTACAGTGGTATGCTGTGTTTCATTGATGTCTTTGATCCAGTCATGGTGTGATTGAACTCCATCAACGCTTAGGGCTACTACCTTAACATTCCGCTTATCAAATTCTGGTTTATATTTCGCTACAGTTCCCAATTCTGTAGTGCATACAGGTGTGTAATCAGCAGGGTGGGAGAATAAAATACCCCAACTGTCTCCAAGCCATTCGTGAAAATTAATATCGCCTTCTGTGGACTTTGCTGTAAAATTAGGAGCCACATCTCCAAGTCTAATCGTTCCCATGTTTGGTGCTTTTAAAATTTAGACCTAAGTTACGAATTTTTCAAAATTTCCTAAACTGAAAAGATGTTAAGTTTTGGCCAAATTTATTGATGAGACCAGTTATCCGGATCATCACTATTATTTGGAGAAAGTCCGAGTATGTCACCTTCAGTGTGCACACCAAGTCCTAGAACCGTACGGTTGGCATAATTGAAATAGCTCACAACCTGATTGATTTCCAAGATCTCTCCATCAGAGAAATTGGCTTCACGTAAATGGTCAACATCATGTTGGCTGAGCTTTTTAGGATTTAAAGTAAGCATATTTGCATATGACATTCCCTTGAACCAATTGTCTTCAAAAAAATCTTGAAGCTTATTTTTTTTCATCGCATCCAGGAATTCTTCAGATTTTTCTTGATCGTTCCACAGCCTTTTCAAACCGGCAAAATGATGATCTACACAATAATCACATTTGTTTAAAAAACTCACATAGATACCAATGGCCTCCAGATACCATTTGGGTAAGGTATTATTCGTATGATGGATGACATTCTTATACAAGGCCATATGTCCGGTAAGGGTGTGAGGCCTTAGACTATGGGCCATTAAGATATTGTCAATTTGTTTATCAGGGCCGCTTACACGATCGTATATTTTTTTTAATACAGGGCCTGCATTGTTATAATTGAGGTGTTTAATCCAGAACATAATGGTGAAATGTTATAGGCTAAAGGTATAAAAAATTAAAGAGGTTAGAATAACTGAGATTAAAGCTAAGAATATCATAATAATCGATTTAAAAGCAATAGAATTTCATTCTTCATAAAATAATCTGGGCAGAATACGGTTTAATAAATTATATTTGGAAAAATTTAAAAACACAACATGAAATTTTTTATTGATACAGCGAATTTAGATCAGATCAAAGAAGCGCAGGCACTTGGCATTCTTGATGGTGTAACAACGAATCCATCTCTTATGGCTAAGGAAGGTATTACCGGAGCCGATAATATTATCAATCATTACAAGTCTATCTGCCATGCAGTAGAGGGAGATGTCAGCGCCGAGGTGATCGCTACTGACTTTAAAGGTATGGTAAGAGAAGGAGAAGCTCTTGCTGCTTTGAATCCGCAAATAGTAGTGAAACTGCCTATGATCGCCGATGGTGTCAAAGCTTGTAAATACTTTTCAGATAAAGGGGTCAAGACGAATGTAACTCTGGTATTTTCAGCGGGTCAAGCTTTATTGGCTGCAAAAGCAGGAGCTACATATGTCTCACCATTTATTGGAAGACTTGATGATATCTCCACTGATGGATTGGGCTTGATTTCTGAGATCAGATTGATTTATGATAACTATGGTTATACTACTGAGATCCTTGCTGCATCTGTTCGCCATACCATGCATATTATAGATTGTGCAAAACTTGGTGCAGATGTAATGACAGGTCCGCTTAGCGCGATAAAAGGTTTGTTGAAGCATCCATTAACTGATATTGGTCTGGCAAAATTTCTGGAAGATTTTAAGAAAGGAAATTAATCAAGCGTCAAGGTTTTAAAATTTTAACCAAATATTAAACCCTTAATTGAAGATCGTAAATAATAAAAAAGAGCTGTATATACGGCTCTTTTTTTGTTTAACACTCGAAGAGTATCTGAACTTTTTTAGGATAGCTTTTGATACATCGCGATTGCGAAACTAAAAGTTTATCCAATCTTTTCTTCTAATGTAAATGCTTCTGTAATTCCTTAATTTCATCCCTTAACTGGGCGGCGATCAAAAAATCAAGCGCCTTGGCTGCAGCTTCCATCCCTTTTCGTGTTTCTCGTATGCGCTTTTCAATTTCGGACTTGCTGAGGTACTGCAGGTCGTGCTCGGTTGCTTTTGAATTGGCTCCGTCGTATTGGTAGGTCGCCAGTTGATTTTTGGTCAAGGAGTCATCAATATTCTTTTTGATCTGTGTTGGCTGTAAATTATGTTTTGTATTATAGGCTGTCTGTTTTTCTCGTCTTCGTTTGGTTTCATCAATCGTGAGTTGCATGCTTTTGGTAATTTTATCAGCATACATGATCGCTTTTCCGTTGACATTTCTTGCTGCCCGGCCTACGGTTTGTGTTAAGGAACGGTGACTTCTTAAAAACCCTTCCTTATCTGCATCCAGAATGGTGACTAAAGAAACTTCTGGCAGGTCTAAGCCTTCCCGGAGTAAATTAACGCCTATAAGCACATCAAAGATTCCTTTTCTAAGATCGGTCATGATCTCAATTCTTTCTAAAGTATCTACATCAGAATGGATATACCTGCATCGAATTTGTATTCTTGACAGATATTTTGTGAGTTCTTCAGCCATTCTTTTGGTAAGGGTGGTAACAAGTATTCTCTCGTCAACTTCTATACGTTGTTGAATTTCTTCAATAAGATCATCTATCTGATTAGAGCTTGGCCTAACTTCAATTTCAGGATCTAATAATCCGGTTGGCCGGATAATCTGTTCTACAAATACGCCTTCACTATGCTGTAATTCGTAATCTGCAGGAGTCGCACTAAGGTAAATGACCTGATTCTGAATAGCCTCAAATTCTTCAAATTTTAAAGGCCGGTTATCCATGGCTGCAGGAAGCCGAAATCCATATTCAACCAAATTTTCTTTTCTTGATCTGTCTCCCCCGTACATCGCATGTACCTGGGGTATGGTCACATGACTTTCGTCAACTAGCATCAAGTAATCATCCGGAAAATAATCAAGCAGACAAAATGGTCTGGTTCCGGGAGATCTTCCATCCAGATATCTTGAATAATTTTCTATTCCGCTACAATAACCCAGCTCACGAATCATCTCCAAATCGAATTCTGTTCTTTCCTTCAATCTCTTGGCCTCAAGAGGTCTTCCTGATTCTTGAAAAAAATCTATTTGCTTCATCAGGTCATCCTGAATTTCGTGTATCGCATTCTGCAATACATCCGGAGAGGTTACAAACAGGTTTGCCGGATATATGGTCAAGTTTTCAAAAGATTCTATGATTTCATTACTGATCAAATTAAAACTTTCAATCTCTTCAATTTCATCACCAAAAAAATGTATTCTGAAGCCGTATTCCCCATAGGAAGGATAAATTGTAATAGTATCTCCCTTAACTCTGAAGCTTCCGCTTTTGGCTTCTTCTTCGGTCCTCGAATATAAGCTCGTCACAAGCTGGTGTAAAAACTTTGTTCTGGCGATACTTTGACCTACTTCAATGTCAATGACATTTTTTTTGAATTCCACTGGATTTCCGATTCCATACAAACAAGAGACAGAGGCCACAACCAACACATCCCTTCTTCCTGATAATAAAGAAGAAGTCGTACTGAGCCGCATTCTTTCTATCTCATCGTTGATCGACAGGTCTTTTTCTATATATAGACCTGTGGTCGGTATAAAAGCTTCGGGTTGGTAATAGTCATAATACGATACAAAATATTCTACGGCATTATTTGGAAAGAACTGCTTGAATTCAGAATATAATTGACCTGCCAAAGTCTTGTTATGACACAATACGAGGGTCGGTTTTTGTACTCTTTCAACTACATTGGCAGCAGTAAATGTCTTGCCAGAGCCTGTTACGCCCAAAAGCACCTGGTATTTTTCATGATCAACGATTCCTTTGACCAATTGATCTATGGCATTTGGTTGATCCCCGGTAGGTTTAAATTCAGATTCTAGTTGAAATTGCATATGGCAAAAATAGCATATTCAGTCAACTATTTTACAAGTCTCGTATCTTTAATAAATAGTAGGAACCATAAATAAAAATAAAGGTCCAACCCAGTACTATTAAAATTTCATAGAATTGAACCCCGTGCTCAGCGCTGATATCTTCTCCTATTTGACTGGCAAGGGTTCTCACTGCATTCAATCTAGAGAAAGGTTCATCTATAAGGTTCCACATGGCTTTAAGAGGTGCAAACTGAAAGATGTTATCGGCAATATCAGTCCCTTTGAACACATTCCATTTAAGAATATTATACCCGATAGTTTCCGCAAAAAACCAAATCAACATGGCTCCGACGGCAAAAGCGGATCGTTTGATCAGCATGCCAAGAAAAAGACCAAAGGAAAAGAATCCCATAAGTTTTACAAAAAAAGCAACAAGATATTCCAGATCGGAAAATATGATGGAGACCTCATTATAATCTGAATAGATCATTCCAAGAATGATTGAAACGATAAAGACAAAAATTGTCGAAATGAAAGCGAAAAGCACAACCGTGTAGAATTTACTCAGGATAAACTCTTTTTTACTCAATCCGTCAATCAAATTTTGCTTTAAGGTTTTATTGCTGTATTCATTGGCCATCATGGAAACGATTACAAGTAGTAAAAACAACTTGAAAAAGGCTGCTATAAAGGTGTTAAAATGCCAGATATAAGGGAAATTAAAGATCCCTTGTTCAGCGAGATGAAACTGAATAGGTCCTATGTCAAATTTAATAGCCGCAATCAATGCAATTGAGGTTAGAAGTACAAAATAGGTAATGATCAGAATGATACTTGCCCTGCTGTTCTTCAGTTTATGAATTTCTATATTAAGTAATCTAAACATGGTAAAAGATCTTATTTTAGTGATCAGTTATTATTGGTTATGTTGAGGAATTGTTGTTCCAGGGTCGGTAATTTTTTGACCAAATGGGAGAGCACAATATTTTTTTGCATCAAATACTTGTTCATTTCTGAGCTGGAAATATCTTTATTGAGTTTTAAATAGACCTTTCCGTCTCCCTCACTGGTACTTTCTATGCCTTCATAATCCTTCAATGCTTGAAAGAGCTCTGTGTTAGAGCTTTCAGTTTTAATTTCTATAACTCCAAAAGAGGAGCTCATTTCATCTACCCTTCCTGAATACAATTTGATACCATTTCTGATGACAACAACATGGGAGCATACTTTTTCAACCTCATCAAGCAAATGCGAAGCCAATAGTATCGTTGTGCCATCGGCCGCTATGCTTTTGATGATGCTTCTGATCTCATGTATACCTTGAGGATCAAGACCATTGGTGGGCTCATCCAGAATCAAGATTTCAGGATCATTCAATAGGGCAGAGGCGATGGCAAGACGTTGTTTCATTCCTAAAGAAAAGGTCTTGAATTTACTATTTCTTCTTTCATAAAGATTGACCTGTTGTAATTTTTTATCGATCTTGTCAAAAGAAATCCCTTTAATCTTACAAACTAATTGAAGATTTTGAACCGCAGTCATATAAGGGTAGAAATTCGGTCTTTCAATGATGGCGCCTACTTTTTTGAGCGCTTCATGGGTTGATAATTTTCCATCAAACCAGCTGAAATTCCCAGAAGTTTTATTAACTACATTTAAAATAATACCAAGGGTAGTAGACTTTCCACTGCCATTTGGACCAAGTATTCCATAGACATTTCCTTTTTGAATGTCAAATGACAAGTCATTAACGGCATGAATTCTTCCAAACTTTTTATGAAGGTTGTTTAGTGATAATATCGTTTCCAAGTTGAATCTTTTGAGGTGATAATAGTTAGACGAACATAGTAAATAAATGTTACGATAAATTTAAAGCTTGAGCGCTAAAGTTAGGTTCTATACTTAAAGTTTATTAAATTCGTCTGAGATGTATCGATCCAAATTAAGGAACAATGGATGAAAAATTAATTTCAAAAAAAAAACCGACCTTCCCCATTAATGAGGGGCTATATAACTATCTGAGCACTTATAACAGAAGTATTAAAATTCCAATTTTTTATGATGATCTATTGCGGTTTTCCGGTTCTATTAATGTCTATGATAAATATGACAAGGATACGCTCTGGATCAGGGTATATTATCCTGAATTCGAGCAAAAGGAGATCGATATGAGTTTAAAACGCATGTATAATATTTTACATGGAGATGGTAGCGACGGAGTTCTTGACAACCTGATTGTAGATGAAATTGATTATTGCACCTTCGGTAATTCAAAGCCCTTCCGAGTTAGGGTCAGGAATATCCTTAACGACAATTACACTTATATTTATGTGAAAAAGGCTGATGCGTCAAGGGTATATGGTCTTGAGTTTGAACATTTATTGTCGCCCAATAGTATTAATTTTTTGATTTATAAGGATACCTTGATCGAAGAACATGTTTTAGGAATTCCCGGGGATATGTTCATGGAAGAAAACCTTGCTGATATTTCAAAAATTGAAAAGCAACGTTTGTCAAAGGAATTTGTCAAATTCAATGAGCGATCTACCCTAAGATTATTAGGAGATATGCGTGCCTATAATTATGTTATTGTTCCAACGCACGATTTTGACCAGGTTCAGTACCGAATCAGAGCCATGGATTTTGACCAACAAAGCTTTGAAGGTAATTTAAAAGTCTACAGGCCTCAATTCTTTAAAGATAATTTTGAATTTGTAAAGATGGTGGAAGAAAACTTAGGGAAAGAGTCAGTAGACCAATATAAAAAAGAAGAGCGATCAGCTTTGGCTAAAAGACTTAAAGCCACAGGGAACAGAATCCGCAGGTTGATGGAATGCATGAAAAACGATCAAATTTCCACTCCGGAAAATGTGGAGCGATTAAAAAAAGACCTCGTCGATTATACACATGACAAGGAATTTAAGAATTGTAAGAATATGGGAGAGATTATTCAGGTCGTGTTTGATTTTGTAGTTCGAAATTATGAAAGTGTGAACACGTATATCATCAGATAGTTAAGAAAAAACTCAAAAAAAAGTAAAAACTAATCAAACAGAATCAGCGCTGGGACTATGGTTATGGGTAGAGAGGCCGTTCCTAATTATAGCTAAAATCACCAAAATCATCCTGGAACTCATCAAAATCATCTTCTTCTAAATCATTTTCCTCTAAATCATCAGCTGAGAGATCTTCGCTTTCAAATTGTATCTCCGGCGCTACGGTCGGCACTACACCCAAGGAGAATAGCAGGCCTGGAAGTTCTGTATTTCTTTGATCAAAATTAGTTTGGATCAACTCGACATAAAAGGACCACATATTAAAGAAATCGTATACATAAAGCATTTTATCATTGTCTTTTTGTAATATTTCATCCAGTAAAACTGCGCTCATTTGTACTTTTCTGTCGGCCCCTTCTCCCATGTCAAACAATGGGTGTTCTTCTCCCTGAACCCAGGTTTCATCTGATCTGTAGAAGGAAGCCATCTGGTCTCCCGTAAAACCAAATGCGTTTGTAATGGTATTGTGAAGGTCTTCAAGATTTGAAGCGGAATCAATCACAATGTCTCTAATCACATCTTCCTCTGAATTTAATATTACCCTGATTTTATATACCATGACCTCCTGTTCTAATTTTTTTGCAAAAATAATACTTTAATCCAAAAGTGTTACTTTTACCGTGTTAAAAATGTAATAATTATCCTTCTATAATGAAGTCCACATCTGCCTTAGAAAAACTGAATGCCATTAGCAAGAACACTTTAATGGAAACCCTTGATATCAAGTATACAGAAATTGGAGACGATTTTTTGGTTGCGACCATGCCAGTTAACTCAAAAGTACACCAACCTTTGGGGCTTCTTCATGGTGGGGCAACGGTAGCTTTAGCAGAAAGTGTTGGCAGTGCGGCATCGTATTACTTTCGCCTTAATGAGAACCAGGAAGTTCGTGGAATAGAAATTAGCGCCAACCATGTTAGAAGTGTAAAAGAAGGTATCGTCACTGCAACTGCAAGAATTCTACATAAAGGCAGAACAACAATTTTATGGGAGGTCAAAATTGAAGATGAAAAGCAGCGATTAATATCAATATGTAAACTCACCTGTATCATCCTGACAAAGAGTTAAACTTTTTCAGTATGAACCGAAGACTTATTAAAAAAATATTTAAAATAATTGGATTAGTGCTGCTCATTGTGACGGGTGCAGTGGTTTATTTGATTTATGCTTTTACGAGTCCTTCATCCGAAGCTGAAATTATTGATAAATTTGAAGGTGATGTCATCCAGCCGGTCATCAGTTATGCAAATTTTCATGACCGTCGGGTGAGAATTGTTGGCATGCAAAAAGAGATTGATACCTTATTGCCAACACTTTTCTTTGTACATGGATCTCCTGGTTCGTCAATGGATTTTCAACGCTATTTAAGTGACTCTACCTTGAATTCCTTGGCCAATATAATAAGTTATGACAGGTTAGGATATGGACCTGAACGTACCGGGGAGGTCTTAAATACGCTTCAGGAGGAGGTAGATTTGCTCCATCAATTATTGAAAGGAATGAATCCGACAAAGGTGGTGATGGTTGGCTATTCCTATGGAGGAACAGTGGTCATGGCATCGGAATTAAATTATAAAAAAAAGATTGCATTGGCCGCTTCAGTAAGGGGAGATCTTGAACCCATGTTTTGGGCCATGAATTTGTACAGTTGGAAATTAACGCGATCGCTTATCCCAAAAGTGTTTAGGGGTGCAAGTATAGAAAAATTCAGGCATGTTACTGAATTGAGCCAATATGAAAAAAAATGGGATATAAGCCCGTCACCTGTGTTGTCCATTCATGGAAAAGAAGACTTTATCGTTCCCTATGAAAATTCAATTTTTCTGCAACAGGTATTAGGAAAAGATAAGTTTTCTTTAATTCCGATTGAAGAGGGAAATCATTCGCTTATTTGGACTAATTTTGATCTCATAAAAATAGAATTGATAAATAGCGTAAGTATACATGAGTTTTGAAGAGCTGCTAAACAAAGTGCATAAGGCAAAAGATTTAAACTTACCTTTTGTTGTATATAGAATGCCGGAAGAGAAGACTGTTCAGGTCCTTATTCAAGAGGATGATCGCTTAGAATATTCGGATGATCTCAGCAGATCAGGTTTTATTATGGCACCTTTTGATGGAACTAAAAAAACAATACTATTTGCAGAGGAAAATATAAAAAGATTTTCTTCTGTGCTTAGTGATATTGCATATACTGATTTTAAAACCTCAGAAAATCAGCTCGAGACGGATTCTGCAATTGAATCAAAGGAGAAGCACATCAATCTTGTAAAAAAGGGGATTGAAGGAATTAAAAAAGGGAATTTTGTTAAAACCGTTCTTTCCAGATCAGAACTTGTAATGCTTCAACATCTTGACATCACCGATATTTTTCGAAGATTAATGTCAACCTATCAAGCGGCCTTTGTTTATGTCTGGTTTCATCCTGAAATTGGCCTTTGGGCAGGAGCAAGTCCAGAAACACTTCTGAAAACAAAAGGGGCATATTTTAAAACGATGTCGCTGGCCGGAACCCAAAAGTATACTGACACAATTGATGTTTCATGGGGGGATAAAGAAATAAAGGAACAACAAATTGTTACAAAACATATTGGTGAGTCACTTGATGGTCTCATGTTGGAAGTGAGTGAAACTTATACGAGAAAGGCAGGAAATTTACTTCATTTATGTAATGATATTAAAGGTCATCTACCCCGAGGAAATAGCTTAAAGGATCTTATTGAAAAGCTGCATCCTACCGCTGCAGTTTGCGGATTGCCCAGAAAGGAAGTGCAAGAATTTATTTTGAAACAGGAGGATTATGACAGGTCCTTCTATACAGGTTATTTGGGAGAATTAAATGTCCGGGATGAGAATTTTGAGTCCTCTGAAGAAGGTATTTCTGCTGCCGCTCAATCAAATCTTTTTGTCAATCTAAGATGTATGCAATTGATCGAAGAGTCAAATCCAGCGGCTATTATTTATGTCGGAGGAGGTATTACCTCGGAAAGTGATCCGCTATCAGAATGGGAAGAGACAGTGCATAAGAGTTTAATTATGAAGTCAGTAATTCAAGACTAAAATTACCTTCAGATATTCCCGTAATAGTCCCGAAAAAATCCCGTATTTTTGCGTGGTATTTTTAAGTCTTTAAATGCCTAAGTATCCCAAAAAGAAACTCGCTCAATTGCTTTTGCAGGCATGTGTAGGTCATGGTATTGAGCAGGTAGTTATTTCGCCGGGTTCAAGAAATGCGCCGTTAACACTTGGTTTTGTGAATCACCCTGCTGTGGAGACATTCAGTATCGTGGATGAACGATGTGCTGCTTTTCTTGCTTTGGGCATGGCGCAGCAATCAAGAAGACCGGTTGCCTTGTTATGCACCTCCGGTTCAGCCCTGTTGAATTATTATCCGGCAATAGCTGAGGCATATTACAGTAAAATCCCGTTGGTAGTCATATCTGCCGACAGGCCAAGTCACCTTATAGATATTGGAGATGGTCAAACCATCAGGCAGGCAGGTGCATTCGCTAATCATATCATTTTTGAAACAAATTTGAAATCTGAAGATGGTTGCACCGATGAAGATCAAGTCGTACACATTTTGTCAAATAATGATAAGGAGATTGTCAAAGCGCTTGAAGCGACTACAGAAAAGATGGGCCCTGTACATATCAATATTCCTTTCGATGAACCTCTTTATGAAACAGTGGAGCATTTGTACGATTTCGGTTCAATCAATGTTCGAAAAGAATCAATTCCTGCAACTAGTTTATTAAATGAAATACCGATTCCGCTTGCTGAGTTGGAGAAGTTTGCCTCCGTTTGGAATCGTTCAGCAAAAAAAATGGTACTTATTGGTAGTAATTTTCCGGATGAATTACTTCAAACCCAAATGGAACATCTTGCCAAAGATCCTTCTGTGATCATACTGACCGAGACTACTTCGAATGTTACAAATAAAAATTTCATTCATAAAATTGATCAGCTCATATTTCCATTTGAAGGTGAAGATTTTGAGAAGCTTAAGCCTGAGATCTTGCTGAGTTTTGGAGGTATGATTGTTTCAAAAAAAATAAAACAGTTTTTAAGAAAGTTTCAGCCAACAGAGCATTGGCACGCGGATGCTTTTACAGCTATGGATACTTACCTTAGTTTGACACATCATTTTGAGATTTCAGCTCAACTGTTTTTTAGCCAGTTTTTCTTTTTAACGAAACATGTAAAAAGTAAGTATCAAAATCAATGGCTCCTGCTGAAGGAGCTTCGAAATCAGAAACATGAGGAGTTTCTTTCAAATGTTGTTTATTCTGATTTAAAGGTGTTTGATTTGCTTTTGAGAAGTATACCCCTGCATAGTAACCTACAACTAGCCAATAGTTCAATTATTCGTTACGCGCAATTGTTTGATGTGGATCCCAGTATAAAAGTTTTTTGTAATCGGGGAGCCAGTGGTATTGATGGAAGCACTTCAACAGCCTTGGGAGCCGCTATAATACAGAAGGAACAAACGGTTTTAGTCACAGGAGATATCAGTTTTTTATATGATAGTAATGCCCTTTGGAATAATTATATTCCAGCTGATTTTAGGATTATCGTGGTCAATAATAGTGGTGGTGGTATATTCAGATTCATTCCGGGGCCAAAAGCTTCGGATGCCCTCGACTTTTTTGAAACGCCTCACAACCTAGATGCATCTGCCCTTTGTTCCATGTATGGTTTTGACTATCATATAGCTAAAAACGATGAGGAACTTGAGCATGAATTGGACAGGTTTTACGCGCAATCAGGCAAGCCGGCGCTCCTTGAAATCTTTACTCCAAGAGAATCTAACGATATGATTCTAGCTTCCTATTTTAAAGGATTAAAATAAGTTTTTCTATTGAGGTCCCTGGTCTTCATTTTCAGGTTCATCCTCTTCGGGAATTTCCTGACCTTCAGAATATCCGAGTCTTTCAGCTCTTTGTTTCTCCAGGACTCTTTCAATGTTGGCGTAGTAACCGTCTGAGTTGTCATTGTCAGAACCAATTTTAGCATAGCCATTCTTATAGTGTTTGAGGGCTTTTTTATACTCATAACCGGTTTCATAATACAGACCGATATAATAATCTCCAAGAGGTGTATCTGGGTATAATCTCATGATCATTTTCCCAAATTCTTCCAGATAATCACCATTGGCTTTATCTATGATAATAGGCTCAATCTTGTAAATATCACTTTCCCTTATCTTGACATTAGAACCATATAAATATTCAATTTCTACATATTTTCTTTCCAGGTATTCGATTGCATCACCGGGCTCCATATCTGCGATTTCCAAGTCGAATTCCTCTTGCGAAATTGCGGCAAACTGCCTAAAGGTAAATCCAATACCACTCGCTATAGATTGTCCAATTGAAGCTGTTTTACTTGAATTCGAAAAATCATCATAGTGGTATTTAAAATTTGGATTCTCAGAAAGTTTTAAAAGATTATGTGTACTATTGATACCCGCAGTTCTTGCCTCTGTATTGAAATCACCTCCGCTAAGGTAATAGTAGTATGGGGTAATCAAACTCTGACTTTGTGATTCCAGTTTTTGGTGTATTTCAGGTGCAAAACTTGGGTTGATATTGATATAAGCATTAAAAACCGGGGTTCCCTCGAGAAAGAAATAGTTGGCAAAATTAGCTGTTAATGTATTTCCCATAATCGTTTTGAATAGGGACGTAGGGTAATTATTATCCAAATAAGGTAATAGCTCATCTCTTACAAAACCATAAAATTTAGAGCTTTCCTCATTGGGAAGGCCTGTATCTACACTATAGTCGCAATCTGAATAGCGCTCATTATTTTGATTTTGAAAAACTCCAACCACGATTTGCTCAGGGGCCTTATCTCTTGATGCAAATAACTTTGTGTTTGCCAGATAGACATCAAAAAGCAATTCACCGTCTAAAATATATGTTACCGGATAGGTGTTTTTGTCATTTTCTTCAAAGGAATCAGGAACGTAGATCTTTAAAATTCTCTCCTCATTCAGATTATATGAGTTGAATTTTTTATAGATAATATTGTCCTGGGCCTGTATGAGTGAAGAAAATAAGAACAGTAATACAACTAATTTTTTCATAAGAAAGGCTTTATATTGTTATTTGTTAGCATGACAAAAACGACCAACAAGAAGTTTTATCTCCAAACTTTTGTTAATTTCGCTCCGATTAATTACTTAATCAACGATGAATAAGGATAATTATTTTGTGCAATCCGTAAAACTTATCAAATGAATTCACCTAATTGGAAAATAGTTAAAGAATTTGAAGATATTACCTATAAAAAGTGTGAGGGCGTAGCGCGAATAGCCTTTAACAGACCCGATGTGAGAAATGCATTCAGGCCGCAGACTACCAAAGAATTATATGAAGCTTTTTATGATGCCCAAGAGGATGTTAATATTGGTGTCGTCTTGTTGTCTGCCGAAGGTCCATCGGGTAAAGATGGTATTTATTCCTTTTGCAGTGGAGGGGACCAAAAGGCCAGAGGACAGCAGGGTTATGTTGGAAAGGATGGTTACCATCGTCTCAATATTCTGGAAGTGCAAAGATTGATTCGTTTTATGCCTAAAGCGGTGATTGCCGTTGTTCCTGGTTGGGCCGTTGGCGGAGGTCATAGCTTACACGTAGTGTGCGATCTTACCCTTGCGAGCAAGGAGCACGCCATTTTTAAACAAACGGACGCTGACGTGACCAGTTTCGACGGAGGATACGGTTCTGCCTATCTGGCAAAGATGGTGGGTCAGAAGAAAGCCAGAGAAATTTTTTTCCTCGGTAGAAATTATTCGGCTCAGGAGGCTTATGAAATGGGTATGGTGAATGCCGTAATTCCTCATGTGGAACTGGAATCTACAGCCTTTGAATGGGCTCAGGAGATTCTTGCCAAGTCGCCTACATCTATAAAGATGCTAAAATTTGCCATGAATTTAACTGACGATGGTATGGTTGGGCAACAGGTTTTTGCGGGAGAGGCAACAAGATTAGCCTATATGACTGATGAAGCCAAGGAAGGGAGAGATGCTTTCTTAGAAAAAAGAAAACCGAATTTTGAAAAAAAATGGATTCCTTAGGG
>CAJQNF010000074.1 GCA_905479625.1 uncultured Flavobacteriaceae bacterium
AAAGAGATCATTTCGATCATTGAAAAGAATCAAAAAAATAAATCTTAAACAACATGGAATACTTTTTAAAATTCTCGGCTATTCTTGGTTTGTTCTTTATTTTTTACAAACTATTTCTGGAAAAAGAAACTTTTTTCAATAGTATCAGAATCTATTTTATTCTAGGAATTGTTTCAGCCCTTACGCTTCCATTTGTGATCATTCCTGAATACGTAACCGTTGAGAGAGTTTTTGTTGAACAAACAATGGCTACCCTAACTGAGACAGGCAATGCTGACAATTCCTTAGATTTGAGTCTGACATCAATTCTTATTGGAGTATATAGTTTGGGTGTATTATTTTTTGGTTTCCGATTCCTGACTCAACTGGGATCCCTTCTGCGCTTTATCCTGCAGTATCCCAAAAACAAACAACATGGTTTTATCTTTATTGAGGCTGAAGAATCTACTAGCCCTTTTTCGTTCTTTAACTATATTATCTATCCTAAAAAGAGATTCAATCAGAAAGAACTCAATCACATACTTGAACATGAAAAAGTTCATGCCTCACAGCACCATAGTATAGACATCTTATTGTCTCAGTTATTGATCATTTTTAACTGGTTTAATCCGCTGGCATGGCTCTATTACAGGGAAATTCAAAAAAATCTGGAATTCATTGCAGATCAGGGTGCCCAGAAAGACATGGATGCTTCAGCATCTTATCAATACCTTTTATTAAAGACAACTACGCCAAACTATTCATTAGCACTAACAAGTAATTTCTATAATTCATTAATTAAAAAAAGAATCAAAATGTTACACCAGAACAAATCAAGCAAGATGATGTATTTTAAATTTATGTTCATCATACCTGCCCTAATCCTCTTTGTATTCACCTTCAATACAAAGGTCATTGCACAACAAAAAAAAGTTGAAAAAATTGAGATACATCAAGACCTCGAGATGGAAGTTATCACCAAAGAATTTCAAAAAAGTGATCTTGAAAAGTTGAAAGCCTCTTTAATGAAAAAAGGAATTACGGTTCAGTACAAAAAATTAAAATATAATGACAACAATGAAATTACCGGCATTCATATTACAGTAGAAAACAAACAGGGAAATAAAGCTCAGATTCATCAATCGGGTACCGATCCTATCAAACCAATCAGTATAAAATTCAATAATGAAGGAGATCTTGCTGTAGGAAATATGGAAAGTATGGACGACCATAATATATTTTTCACTTCAGGAGGTGACAAAGTGCATAAAAAAGTGATCGTTACCTCTAATGGTGACCATTCAAAAAAAGATTCAAACAGCTATGTATTTATATCTGAAGATGGAGATGAAACCCATGTAAAAGTAGTTAATGGTAAAAAAGTGACTGAAGAAATACACGGTCCTCATGGTGAAAATGTCTGGGTGTCTGAATCAGGAGACAGTACGAAACTAAAAAAAATAAAGATTATTGAAATTGACGAAGATTCTGACGGTGAAAAAACCGTTATCGTTAAGAAAATTCGAAAAGATGGAGAAGAAACGAAAGTCAATGTTGAAGTAATTGAAGGCGATCATGAAAAAGGAAATAATAAAATGATGTTTATAAGCGAAGGAGATGAACAACCCTTAATGATTGTTGATGGAAAAGAAGTT
The DNA here is from genome assembly GCA_905479625.1 of uncultured Flavobacteriaceae bacterium. Taxonomy (GTDB): domain Bacteria; phylum Bacteroidota; class Bacteroidia; order Flavobacteriales; family Flavobacteriaceae; genus Lutimonas. Next base: position 1,635 of record CAJQNF010000074.1, read on the forward strand.
GAAGGAGGAAGCTTAGAAGATATCAACCCAGATGATATTGAAACAGTCAATGTCTACAAAGGTGATAAAGCCATTGAAAAATATGGTGATAAAGCTAAAAATGGTGTGGTGGTGATCAAAACAAAAAAATAAGTCTAGTCTAAACTATATGATAAAAAATCGCTCTATTCGGGGCGATTTTTTATTTTTGTCTTTATGAAAAAACAAATGTTCAAGATTCTGGCCAAGGTAAACAAAACAGTATTGCCCAGTATGGGAAAACGCCAAGTAGATATGAGTAAAGCTTCAAAACTACAAATGGCCTTAATTGGTTGGCGGTATTTTGTAACTAAAAATAGTCTTGAATAAAGAATAGTATAGTGATATAATATGCTTTTTTTGTATCTTTAAGAAAACGAACTATTATGGATGATCAATCAAAACACATCAGATTTTTTACAGGTTCATTAATTGAAATTCAAAGACTTCAAATTGACTTGGATGAAAAGGAAATTCCTTCCATGATTAAAAACAATTTTCAATCAGGTATGAGAGCCGGTTTTTATGGCGGTTCCCCTTCTCAAGTAGAACTCTTTATTTATCAGGAAGACCGTGAAAAAGCACTCCCAATCCTGGAAACATTTAAAGAGCAAATGGGAATATAATTTTTTAATTATATTATTTCCTATTGTCTAAAAAAGAAATATATTTGCAGCCCTAATCATTTAGGCCTCGTGGCGCAACTGAATAGCGCACTTGATTACGGCTCAAGAGGTTACAGGTTTGAATCCTGTCGAGGTCACGGATAAAAGAAAACCCTTCGCTGCAAAGCGGAGGGTTTTTTATTTGGAGAGCGCGTTGCAAATTCATTTGCATAAGAGATCGACAAATAAAAAACCAAGATTACGCGCCAGCGGAATATATGGTTTTCTTTTTCAAAACGGAGCTTTGTCAGGAGAGCCGAAGGCAATCCGTTTCGTTATCACCAATAGGTAATCCTCTTTGAATATCGAACTCCGAATAATGAACTCTGAATGTCGAAGTCTCAAATTGAAAATTGCAGCTTTTACTCGGAATTATCAATTCAATCGATCAACGAAGTTAACCCTCACCCAGCCTACTATTTTCCAGATCAGTTTCTTACTTCCGGCTCCGGCACATTGACCACGATCAACACCCCATATGATTTATGTCATTGGATATTAGGTTTTTGTGAAGTTTTTTTGTATCTTGATAAAATACTTTTTCACTTTATTATTAGTCCTTAATGATAAGTCCAACTTATGTTTTAAGGTTTTAATAAGGGTTTTTGAACGAAGCTAATTCATTACTACAAATACGGTCATATGGTCTTCAAAAAAACTATATCATTTATATTTCTTTGTAACATACTTTTTTTTAGTTGCGTAACCTCAAATAATTCAAGTCATTCTGAACCAGATATTCAAGGAAATATGAATTATAATCCAAGAATTGTGAATTCAAAATATGAGACGTCTATGGCGCAAATAATACAACAATTATCAGGAGTTGTTGTTAAGGGGTCAGGCAACAACACCCGGGTAATAGTTATGACCGGAAATTTTTTCACTCATTCAACTTCGGAATCTGAAAATTATTACCCTAATCAATTTTCGGAACCATTGTTTCTATTAAATGGATCTACCTATTCGAATGATTTTCAAAGCGTCCAAAACAGTATAAATCCTCAAGATGTTAAATCGGTAGAGGTGTATAAAAAACCTGATGAATTAGGCCGTTATGGGATTCGTGGATCCAATGGAGTAATCAATATAATATTGAAGTAGCTAAGCTTGCCCCATTACGATCAGTCATTAAACCAATAT
>CAJQNF010000075.1 GCA_905479625.1 uncultured Flavobacteriaceae bacterium
CTGCTGCAAAAGAAATATGGCTTTATCATGATCACTCAGTCGTTAGCTTATCCGGTTGAATTCAGATTCATCAATGTAGCTGTTGTTGTTTTTACAATTGTAATCCTGGGTTATCTGGCTGCAAAAATTGCCAGCGGCAGAATTTCAAAAAAACTAGTGGAATAGGGAAGTGGTAATTGATGATTGAAGGTTTCACTTAAGTGAGCCCCTGACTTAAGCCAACCCTTGACTTAAGTGAGCCCCTAAGAAGTTAACATCTCAATTATTTTATCACAAATTGAAAACGGACAATTGTGATCTTCGAGAAAAATATACTTTTTCATATTTATAATCAAGGAAATAACCGGGAGAAAATATTTTATGATGAAAGAAATTATGATTATTTTCTTTTTAAATTAAAAAGATATGTGCATCCTTATGCAGATATACTTGCCTGGTGTTTGATGCCCAATCACTTTCATTTAATGGTTTATGTGCGTGAAACGGAAATATATATATTGAATGATGAAATATCTAAAAAGCAGAAAATAAGATCATTAAATGAATCAATAGGGATTTTATTACGCACCTATACAAGAGCTATAAACAAACAGGAAAATAGAAGTGGTTCCTTATTTAGAAATGGAACAAAAGCAGTTGCTGTTAATAGTTTGAAAAGTTTAATGCCTACTTTGGCAATTACTCAAAACACCTTACTCCTTGCATCGATTTTATCCGAAAAACAGTACCCTCAGATTTGTTTTAACTATATTCATTTGAATCCGGTAAGAGCGAAATTGGTTAAGAATCCGGTCGAATGGAAATATTCCTCAGCACAAGATTATTATGGCAAAAGGGAAAATAAATTGACCAATATTGAGGTTGCTCAAAATTTTGTAGATACCAACTTGGCCCCTCACTTAAGCCAGCCCCTCACTTAAGTGAGCCCCTGACTTAAATCACCCTCTCACTCATCACCACCAAATTTCTCCAAAACCTCATCAAATACTTGAAAAACTTCTTCTTTGCTGTCGCCCGTGACCATTCGTAGTCTGTATTCCTTAAAATGTGGAATTCCTTTAAAATAATTGGTGTAGTGACGTCGTGTTTCGAAAAGTCCAGCGTGATCTCCATTCCAGGCGATGGCCATTTCCAAGTGTCTTTTTGCTGTTCTGACCCTTTGTGGAATTCCCGGGCTCGGAAGGTGCTCTCCCGTTTTAAAATAGTGTTTTACTTGATTAAAGAACCATGGGTTTCCAATGCTGGCTCTTCCTATCATGGCGCCATCGAGACCGTATTCATCTCTCATGATCATTGCTTTTTCAGGAGAATTGACATCTCCGTTTCCGAATACCGGAATATGCATTCTAGGGTTGTTTTTCACATTGGCGATGGGCTCCCAAACAGCTTCTCCTTTATACATTTGAGCCCTGGTCCGACCATGTATGGCAATGGCTTGAATGCCAATATCCTGCAATCTTTCTGCTACTTCCTGTATAAATATAGAATCATCATCCCAGCCAAGTCTCGTTTTTACCGTAACGGGAAGCTTGGTATGTTTTACCATGGCCTCGCTTAGTTTTACCATGAGAGGAATATCTTTTAGTATCCCTGCACCGGCCCCTTTGCTAACCACTTTTTTGACAGGGCACCCAAAATTGATGTCTATAAAATCAGGTTTGGATCTTTCAACAATTTCAACCGTTTTCAACATAGACTCCATGTTGGCTCCAAAAATCTGAATACCCACAGGTCGTTCTTTATCGTAGATATCAAGTTTTTGAACGCTTTTTGCAGCATCCCTGATCAATCCTTCTGAAGAAATGAACTCAGTATATACCACATCAGCTCCGTTTTCCTTGCAGAGTGCCCTGAAAGGAGGATCACTAACGTCTTCCATAGGAGCGAGTAATAAAGGAAATTCACCTAATTCTATGTCACCAATTTTTGCCAAACCTCAATTTTAGGCTGCAAAACTACGAATTTTTTAATCATTCGTTTGATGTCAGGTTCAATCCTAAATATGTAAATTACTATGTTTTTAGAGCCCTCTTTTTTTGCTTAAACTTCATTAAAAAATGTATTTTTGAAATTATAATAATCAAACCTATGAAATTTAGAATTTTTGCACTTCTTTTTTTTACAGTCATTTTAGCTTGTAAAACCTCGCATAGTACATATGGATATGATGGGAAATCCGGCGCGACAAAAATGGTCAACATGCTGCATTATCCACAAGAGAAACATTTAAAAAATATAAGGCAAATTACTTTTGGAGGCGATAACGCTGAAGCCTATTGGAGTTTTGACAGTTCAAAATTAGTTTTTCAGGCCAATAATAAAGCCTGGGGCTTGGAATGTGATCAAATTTTTATGATGGATGCATCGAAACCCTTAGATAGTTCAGAGGTTCCTCAATTGATCAGCACAGGAGAAGGAAGGACAACTTGTAGTTACTTCTTGTCAGATAATAAAACGATTGTGTATTCTTCGACACATTTAGCGAGCAATGATTGCCCTATAGTACCAAAAAAAGAAGATTACGGCAACAAGTATATCTGGCCCGTTTATAAGGAATATGATATTTTTTTAGCGGACACAAAAGGAAATCAGTTAAAACAATTGACTTTTGAAGAAGGTTATGATGCTGAGCCAACAGTTTCGCCAAAGGGAGATAGAATTGTATTTACGTCTACAAGAACGGGTGATTTGGAGTTGTTTACCATGGCTGCGGATGGAAGTGATGTCAAGCAGGTGACAAATGAATTAGGTTATGATGGCGGCGCCTTCTTTTCTCCTGATGGGACAAAATTAATTTTCCGCTCTTCGCGTCCAAAAACTGAAGCTGAAATTAAAGAATATAAAGATTTATTAGCCGTTGGTTTGGTACAACCGACCAATATGGAGTTGTATATCTGTAACGTAGACGGCAGTGAATTAAGAAAAATTACTGATTTGGGAAGTGCTAACTGGGCACCATTTTTTCATCCTTCAGGGAGAAAAGTGATATTTTCCAGTAATCATGTTTCTAAAAGAAGCTTTAATTTATACATGATCAACCTTGATGGATCAGGCTTGGAGCAAATAACCTATGATACGGTTTTTGATGCTTTTCCAATGTTTTCTCCTGATGGAAAGAAGATTGTATTCTCTTCGAACAGAAATAACAATGGGACTCGTGACACCAATTTATTTGTTGCAGATTGGGTCGACTAAAATTTATTTGAGATGAAAAAAAAATATAACTGGGCTATCTTAGGTTGCGGAAAAATCGCTAGAAAATTTGTACAAGATTTAAGTTTACTTGAAAATGCACACCTATATGCGGCGGCATCGAGAAGTCTTGACAATGCCAAGCAATTTGCGAATGATTTAGGCTTTGAGAAAGCCTATGGCTCTTATATGGAAATGGTTCAGGATCCGGATGTGGATATCGTTTATATCGCTACTCCTCATGCTATGCACATGACGCATAGTATATTATGTCTGGAACATAAAAAAGCTGTTTTATGCGAAAAGGCATTTGCCATGAATACCAAAGAAGTGGACAACATGATCCAGGTTTCAAAGGAAAACAACACATTTCTAATGGAAGCATTTTGGACCATATTTTCAGCAAAATTCATAAAAGTGATGGAATTGTCACAAGAAAAGGAACTAGGTCAACTGAAATTTGTAAAATCAGATTTTATGTTCAAAGCCGACTTTGATCCGGACAAAAGGTTATATAATATTGATTTGGGAGCAGGTTCTTTGCTAGATATCGGTATTTATCCCATATTCAGATCTTTGATGTTATTGGGAAAACCGACTTCCATAAAAACTATGGCAAATATCCGTTCAAACGGTGTGGAAGATAGTATAAGTATGCTATTTGGTTATGACAATGGGGCTATGGCAGTCCTTACTTCAAGTTTTGAAAGCTCCTGTAATAACGAAACGGAACTTTGTTTTGAGCATGGTTTTATCAAGTTTATAAGAGAACCGGAATTTCCCATTCTTATTGAAAGGAATGGAGTTCAAGAAGAAGTTTATATTGAGCAACCCAAAGGGATGGGCTATGAACTTGAAGCTAAACACGTCATGGAATGCCTTGACCAGGGATTAATTGAGAGCCCTGTTTTGCCTTTAAACAAGAGTAGAGAATTAATGGAAATTTTGGATGCGGTCAGAAAGGACGCCGGCATCGTATTTCCCAAGCATGATTAATCCTAAAAATTAGGTTTTGTCAATCAACTAATTGGTTATATTTGCGCAATTATTGAAGATAGGTAGACTAGGATGAAGAACATACGAAACTTTTGTATTATTGCTCATATTGATCACGGTAAAAGTACCCTGGCGGACAGGTTATTGGAATTTACCAACACCATTACTGATCGCGAGAAACAGGACCAGTTACTTGATAGTATGGATTTGGAAAGAGAGCGGGGCATTACCATAAAAAGTCACGCGATCCAGATGGATTATGAATATAAAGGAGAGCAGTATGTGCTGAATTTGATCGATACCCCAGGACATGTTGATTTTTCTTATGAAGTGTCAAGATCAATTGCATCCTGCGAAGGGGCTTTACTTATTGTCGATGCGGCACAGAGTATTCAGGCCCAGACTATTTCCAATTTGTATCTGGCGCTTGATAATGATCTTGAAATCATACCGGTCTTAAACAAGGTAGACCTTCCAAGTGCGAGTCCTGAAGAAGTAACTGATGATATCGTTGACCTTTTGGGCTGTGATGCTGAAGAAGTCATTCATGCCAGTGGGAAAACAGGATTTGGAGTTGAAAATATTTTAAGTGCGATCATAGAAAGAGTTCCTGCGCCGACAGGAAAACCTGACGGACCGCTTCAGGCCCTGATCTTTGATTCTGTTTATAATTCCTATCGAGGGGTTGAAACCTATTTTAGGGTCATCAACGGAGAAATAAGAAAAGGTCAAAAGATCAAGTTTGTCGCTGCCGGGAATGAATATTATGCCGATGAAGTAGGAACTTTAAAATTGACTCAAGAGCCCAAACAAAGTATAAAAGCAGGAGATGTTGGTTATTTGATCACAGGAATTAAAACAGCCAGTGAAGTAAAAGTAGGAGATACGATTACTGACGCTTTGAACCCCACTCAAGAAATTATTGAAGGCTTTGAAGATGTGAAACCTATGGTTTTTGCAGGTATTTATCCCGTTGATACGGATGAATACGAAGAATTAAGATCTTCAATGGAAAAGTTACAGCTCAATGATGCCTCTTTGGTGTTTGTGCCGGAAAGTTCAGCAGCCTTAGGGTTCGGATTTAGATGCGGTTTTCTGGGGATGTTACATTTAGAAATTATCCAGGAACGATTAGAAAGAGAATTTGATATGACGGTGATCACCACGGTGCCCAACGTATCATATCATGCTTTTACGAATAAGTATCCGGATACCATGATTTTGGTGAACAATCCAACAGATTTACCGGAACCTTCAACATTAAACAGGGTAGAAGAGCCTTATATCAAAGCAAGTATTATTACCAAGGCTGATTTCGTTGGCCCAGTGATGAGTCTCTGTATCGAGAAAAGAGGTGAAATAACGAATCAGACGTATTTGACAACAGAAAGAGTTGAGCTGACTTTTGATATGCCGCTTTCTGAAATTGTATTTGACTTTTACGATCGTTTAAAAACTGTATCTAAAGGTTACGCATCGTTTGATTATCATCCAATCGGCTTCAAAGCCTCTAAATTGGTGCGGGTAGATATTTTACTTAACGGGCAGCCGGTTGATGCATTGTCTGCCTTGTTGCATGACAGTACCGCATATGGTATAGGGAAGAAAATGTGTGAAAAATTGCGAAAATTAATCCCAAGACAACAGTTTGATATTCCTATTCAGGCGGCCATTGGAGCGAAGATTATTGCAAGGGAAACCATTAAAGCTTTGAGAAAGGATGTTACAGCCAAGTGTTATGGAGGTGATATTTCCCGTAAACGTAAATTACTTGAGAAACAGAAAAAAGGTAAAAAGCGTATGCGATTGGTTGGTAACGTAGAAATTCCGCAACAAGCTTTTATGGCAGTCCTAAAACTTAATGATTAATTAAAGAATTAGTCAATATCAGCGCTTATCTTTTGATCAGCTGTCTTTACCTGATTGGTTGGTTTTAACTTTTATGGCTTGATTTTGCCCGGTCAGATGATCAACGATTTTGTCTATTGGACTCCTAGAGTCGTTACTTAATTGACTTGGAACGGTAGTTAAATTACCATCTCTTGCAGCAATATATTGTGGGGATAAAATTTCAACACCAGCAGTATTGAATACATCCAGGATATTTTTATGGATATCAGAGTAGATAAGGGCCATCTTTTTAGCTTCTTTGCTGTAAGCATTTATCTCGTAAGACACATAATTATCATCTAAGCTGGTTTGAAGAACGAAAGGCTTGGGTTCAGGTTCAATATGCAAACTTTTTGAAGCAGCTTCAATCAACAATTTTTCGACTTTATGCCAAGGCACGTCGTAACCAATGGTTATTGAGGTATGAAGCAGCAACCCATTTTTATCGACATTCGCTGAATAGTTGATCAAATGGTTATTGATGATATTGGCATTGGGAATGGTGACATCTTCATTCTTAATGGTCCGAATTCTGGTGACTAATAAGGTTTTTTCAATGACGTCCCCGGTGGTATTTTGTATTTTGACGCGATCACCGATTTGATAGGGCCGCATATAAGTGATCACAACGCCTGCTATGATATTGGCGATTGCCGAAGTAGACCCAAAGGAGACTATGGCGCCAATAAAAATAGAAACACCCCTAAATGCAGGAGAGGCAGATCCCGGGAGATGAGGATAGATCAATACGAGTGCAAAGGCCCAGATCAATAGGCTGATGATTTTTTGAGTGGTATTAGCCCAATCTTTGGGGAAACCTTTAATGATAAATTTTTCAGTTTCAATATCATCAACAATATCCTTCTGAACCCGGATAATATATCGTGTAATGAATAGTATGACCACGATAAAGATCAGATTTGGTACAAAATCAATAAATCCAAAGAAAACAAATTTAACAGGATTGGCTAAATAACTATAAAACTTGCTTACCATTTCTTCGGTCCATGGAAAGAAACTGAACATGAAGGGTAAATAAGTTAGTAAAATTAAGACAAGAACAATATATCTGATCATGTTTGAAACAAAAACAAAAATGTTTGTCGTGTTTCTGGGTATAAAATATTTGAAAATATTTTTTTTATTCTTTAAGAACTTCTTTTCAAATTTCGACAAATAGGTGTTTAATTTTTTGAAAAGCCAGTTGATAAGCTTAAAAGCTGCAATCAGCACCAATAGAGATAAAAGAAAAAAGCCTATTCTTTTCAACCATTCTTGCGTAGATAAATCATATTTGGTATCCTGATGTAAGGCATCTCTATATTTTGCCATTTGGATTTCGGCAAGTTTCTCTGTAGAAACGCGATTGCTTCTGGCATCATTCTCAGTAACAATAAAGGCAATTTCATCGTTATACATGACACTAATGAAGGATTCCTCTTTCTTGGAATAAATAGTGTCAATACCTTTTTTATAGTTTTTGGACAGGGACTCCAGTCGTTGTGAAATTTGTCCTGCCCGATATTTTACGGGATACTCATTAGGGGAATATCGAATTAAAAACAGGGTATCGCCAGATAATGTAACTGCTGCGAATTGATCAGTTATTGAATCGTCGCTTTTTGTATGTATGACCTGATCCTCAGAAACTATTGAATCAGAGGCGTTATTTTGAGCAATACTAAATATGCTATAAAGACAAAGAAGGAGGGTCAATGCAAGTTGAGGGGAACGCATAAAATTTAAGGTTTGTCAAGCTAATATACTGGAAAAAAATGTATTAACCTGAACACCTATGATTTACCAAAGGAAATTGAAAAAAATATTTTTGAATATTTTGATCGAAAGGATCAGTATCAAACTAAACAATTCCCTGTTTGATGAGAAAATTTTCCAGATGATCAGCTGATTGGAAGCAGGAAGTTACCTTTTCCACATCTTCACAAAACCTGTTATGGTCAGGGTTCGCACTGCAATCTATCACACTAAGATCAATCCGGTTGAATTTTTTATCCAATAACCGGCATCTTTCCAAAAGAAGATCAATAGAATCTTCACCTTTGGTTTCAAAACCTCTTTTTGACAGGTACCCCTTAAAGTAGTTTTCTATGGCATTCAGTGAATTTTTACAAACCAGAAAGGAGACTACATCTTCTTCAGGTTTATACAATTCTTCATTCGCCTTACGCAGTTGTTGGTTGGCTTTTTCAAAATAATCACGAGCTTTTTGATCCATACCTTGAAAAAAATAATCCCATGCGATACGGTGACCACATGGGACTGGGTTAAACAATATTATAAACTTTTAAATAATTCCAATCGTTCCCATCTGGAATCAACTTCTTCTTGTGCTTGCTGAAGTAATTCACTGGCCAAAGAAGCATTATCTTTTACAACTCTTGTAAAACGTGCTTCATTGTACATGAAATCTTCTAAAGGAGCTGAAGGAGTTTTTGAGTCTAGTCTGAATTTTTTCCCTTTTGGTTTAGAAGGGTCAAATCTAAATAATGGCCAATATCCTGTGTCAACAGCTTTACCTTGTTGTGTTGCGCCATCTTTCAAATCATAACCATGTTCTCCACAATGAGAATAAGCAACGATCAAGGAAGGTCCATTATATTCAGCAGCTTCTTTAATTGCTTTTAATGTTTGTACATCTTTAGCGCCCATGGCAATCTGCGCCACATAAACGCTTCCATAAGAAATAGCTTGCATGGAAAGACTCTTTTTAGGTGTTTTCTTACCTGCAATTGAGAATTTCGCACTTGCCCCTAACGGAGTTGCTTTAGAAGTCTGACCACCGGTATTTGAGTATACTTCAGTATCCATTACAAGGATATTGATATTCTCTCCGGATGCTAATACGTGATCTACACCACCATATCCAATATCATAGGCCCATCCGTCTCCACCAAATATCCAAACTGCCTTTTTACGAAGGTATTCAGTCAATTGATTGAGTTTCTTGGCATCTTCACTATTGTCAAGAATATTCAGGGTCTTTTTTAATTTGGCTATATCAGTAAATTTTTTGGCTTTTTCAGTTTCATCAGCTTCCGGATTATCTAAAATATCGGTTACCAATTCACTTCCAACCAACAATTCCATTGATTTTAATAAATTAACAGCTATTTCCTGTTTTTTACTAAGTGCCAATTGCATACCTAAACCAAACTCAGCATTATCTTCGAACAGTGAGTTTGCCCAAGCTGGCCCTCTTCCAAATTCATTGGTTCTGTAAGGAGTAGTTGGTAAGTTTCCACCGTAAATAGAGCTACAACCTGTTGCATTCGCGATCAGGATGCTATCACCATATAATTGAGTGATCAGTTTGATATAAGGCGTTTCTCCACATCCTGAACAAGCTCCGGAGAACTCAAATAAAGGTTGAAGGAACTGAGCGCCTTTTACATTTGTCGTACTTAATTGGGTACGGTCATAATCAGGTAAATTGATGAAGAAATCCCAGTTTAGGTTCTCAACTGCGTCATGTTCTAGTTTTTTACGCATATTGATGGATTTGAAGCCAGGAATTTCTTTACTTTCTGCAGGGCAAACTTCCACACAAAGGTCACATCCAGTACAATCTTCAGGTGATACCTGTAACACATAGGAGTCATCTTTAGTGAATGGACGTCCCTTGGCAGGAACATGTTTCATTGTTAATGGTGCTTCAAACAATTCTTCTTTTGCCACTACTTTTGCACGAATTGCAGCATGTGGACAAATGGCCACACATTTATTACACTGGGTACAAATACCTTCATCATCCCAAATTGGAATAAAATGTGCAATACCACTTTTTTCGTACTGTGTTGTTCCTGTCGGGAATGTTCCATCTACAGGGAAAGCACTTACCGGTAACTCATCACCACGACCTGCGAGGATGGTTTGAAGTACTTCTGTGACAAAACCGTCAGGAGCATTTGTCATCGCTGATACAAATTGTTTACTGCTGGTTACTTGATTTGGATACTCGACTTTTTCAAGATTTTCCAATGATTTATCAACCGCATTAAAGTTCATTTGCACAACCTTCTCTCCTTTATGAGAGTAAGATTTTACGATGGCATCTTTAATTTTTTGAATAGCTTCTTTTTTTGGAAGAATACCTGAAATTGCAAAGAAACACGTTTGAAGAACTGTGTTCGTTCTTTTTCCTAAATTCGCGTCCTGAGCCACTTTTGAGGCATCTATAATATAAAAGTTCACTTCGTTTTCAATAAGGTGCTTCTGCATTTTTTCTGGAAGCTTGCCCCAGATCTCATCTTTTGAGAAAGGAGAATTCAGAAGGAATGTTCCGCCTTTTTTCAATTCATCGATCATGTCATATTTCTCAATGAAGTTAAATTGATGACTGGCTATAAAATCAGCCTTTTCGATCAAATAAGAAGAATGAATAGGTTCTGGTCCGAAACGTAAATGTGAGATTGTTTGTGCCCCGGCTTTTTTCGAGTCATAAACAAAATATCCTTGAACAAAGTTATCGGTAGTTTCTCCAATAATTTTAATGGAGTTTTTGTTACCACCAACTGTACCATCTGATCCTAAACCGTAGAACATACAATTAAAAGTAGACCTTCTTAATTCAAATGTTGGATCGGCCATCAAACTAGTATGTGTCACATCGTCTATGATACCTACTGTAAAATGATTCTTTGGGTTGTCTTTGGTCAGTTCATCGTAGATTCCTTTCACCATTTTTGGAGTGAATTCTTTTGATGATAAACCATATCGGCCACCAACGATGACAGGTAATGTATCACTGCCTTCCATATAGGCCGTTAAAACGTCCATATATAAAGGTTCACCAATACTACCAGGCTCTTTGGTACGGTCAAGAACCGCTATTTTCTTAACTGTTTTAGGTATTTTATCTATAAAATCTTTTACAGAGAAAGGTCTGTATAGCCTAACAAATAGGGCACCTACTTTTTCACCATCTGCGATCATTTTTTCCAAAGATTCATAAACAGGCCCTTCACCTGATCCCATAATAATGGTTACTCTTTCGGCTTCAGGATGTCCAATGTAATTAAATAAGTCATATCTACGACCTGTATGTTCGTAGAAATCATCCATAACTTCCTGTACAATTCCAGGAACTGCTTCATAATAAGTATTTGCCGCTTCTCTGGCCTGGAAGAAAACATCAGGGTTTTGAGAAGTACCTCTAATTACCGGATTATCAGGATCAAGAGAGTGTTTTCTATGCGCCATAATTCGATCTTCAGGCATCATTGCTTTGATCACTTCATCAGGAATGGAATCTATCTTGGAAATCTCATGAGAAGTCCTGAAACCATCGAAAATATTCATAAAAGGAACTCTCGATTTTAGGGTCGCTACCTGAGAAATAAGAGCAAAATCCTGTGCTTCCTGGACTGATCCTCCAAATAGCATGGCAAATCCTGTTTGTCTGGCAGCCATCACGTCACTATGATCTCCAAAAATGGACAAAGCATGCGTGGCAACGGTTCTTGCAGCGACATGAATTACGGTAGGTAATAATTCACCTGCCATTTTGTACATGTTGGGAATCATCAGTAATAAGCCCTGAGAAGCCGTAAAAGTTGTTGTAAGTGCTCCTGCCTGAAGTGAACCGTGAACTGCACCGGCAGCGCCACCTTCACTCTGCATTTCTACGATGCGAGGAATGTTATTCCATATGTTCTTTTGTTCTTTTGAGCTGTAAAGATCTACATGTTCACCCATAGGTGATGCAGGAGTAATTGGGTAAATGGCACAAACTTCATTTGTCTTATGTGCTACTCTGGCGACAGCTTCATTCGCATCACATATTATTTTTTCGAATTGTTTTTTCATTTTATAGTCAGTTTATAAATATGAGATAAGTTTATTAATGGTTAATCATTGTATAAGTTCTATGATTGAACAGGGTAAAATTATAGTTTATGGAACACTTAAATTATGACATAAGTCATAGGGGGCTGACGCTCAGTTAAGACCAAAAAAAAAGAGTATCTGTTTCCAGATACTCTTTTAGTTTTTTTACAGTGAAGTTAATTATTCTCCGTGCATCCAAACTTTTTTTGCCAAAAGTTCATCTTCAGACTCTACGTGATCTTCATCTGGAACACAACAGTCTACTGGACATACTGAAGCACATTGTGGTTCATCATGAAATCCTTTACACTCTGTACATTTATCAGTTACAATAAAATAAAACTCATCACTTACAGCTTCGTTTTCCGCATCAGCGTCAACAGTTCTGCCATCAGGAGTACTTACCTCACCACTTAAAGAAGTCTCGTCTGAATAGGACCATTCACTATCAGGCTCATAAATTGCGTTATTTGGACATTCTGCCACACATGCGTCACAGTTGATACATTCGTCAGTTATTATTATAGCCATTTTCTAATTATTTAAAATTATTGAACAAAGTTAAAGAATTAAAATTTCATAAAATTCAGGCAAAAAGAAATTTAGAACTATTCCAAATAAGACCTGCTCAGGATATTAAATGTAATAAAAATGACAGATTGATAAAAGTCATATTCTGAAAGTTCAAGGCTGCTTACTTTTAGCTACTAAATTTATAGGGTAATGTAAATTTTAGTAAATTTATAAAAAATATGCAGAAGATGGCAGTTAATAAAATAGAACCAACAACTCATGAAGTCGAATCTTTAAGTGCGGTTGTAATCAGATTCGTTGGAGATTCTGGTGATGGAATGCAGTTAACTGGAACACAGTTTACTGACACCTCAGCTATGTTTGGTAACGACGTGGCAACTTTTCCCAATTATCCTGCTGAGATCAGGGCACCTCAGGGCAGCCTTTATGGTGTCTCAGGTTTCCAGGTTCACATAGGGAGTGTTGAAATAAGTACTCCGGGTGATGATCTTGATCTATTGGTCGCCATGAATCCCGCAGGATTAAAAACCAATTTACATGCGGTGAAGGCTGGGCATACGATCATTGTGGATGTCGATGCATTTACAAAAAAGAATCTACAAAAAGCCGAGTACGAAAGTAATCCCCTGGAAGACGGAAGTCTTGAGAATTACCGGGTGATAGAAGTGGCAATGACCTCCATGACCAAAGAGTCTATTAAAGATTTGGGTCTTGATAACAAAAGTATCACCAGAAGCAAAAATATGTTTGCCTTAGGTATAGTTTACTGGATGTATAACCGTGAAATGAGCCATACATTGAATTTCTTTGAACAGAAGTTTAAGTATAAACCGGAGATCGCAGAAGCAAATGCCAA
>CAJQNF010000076.1 GCA_905479625.1 uncultured Flavobacteriaceae bacterium
TGATAAGAGAAAATTACGTTTTAATTGCGCAAATTTAAGTGTTTTAATTTTTGTTTAACAAAATAATTTTAAAATTAAACAAAATTTAGATATCTTTACTCAAAGTTAAAAACAGAGCCATGAAAACAATTGATAAAGCCAAATTAGCAACGAGTAAATCGAATGATACAAAAAAACCATCAATTTATGATATTGAGATCAATTCTTTACATGGACAACCCATCTCTTTGCAGGAGTTTGAAGGAAAGAAAATACTTTTTGTCAATGTTGCTTCCGAATGTGGATTTACAAATCAATATAAAGACCTTCAGACTTTAAGTGACAAGTATCAAAACGAGCTAGTCATTATTGGTTCACCTTGTAACCAATTCGGTAAGCAAGAGCCTGGTGATGCTTCGCAGATTCAAAACTTTTGTGAGTTGAATTTTGGGGTTAAGTTTTTACTCACTGAAAAAATTGATGTTAAAGGAATTAAACAACATCCCTTGTATAAATGGCTTACAACCAAAAGCTTAAATAGCAAAAAGAATTCTAGTGTCAAATGGAATTTTCAAAAATATTTAGTTGATGAGAAAGGACATTTAATTGATTATTATTTTTCAATGACCAATCCTTCGAGCTCCAAAATCACTAAACATTTGTAATGTCAATAGCAGTTCTTCGACTTTTATTCGATGTTGGATTGCTTGTGTTGATTTGGATTGTTCAACGCATTGTATATCCGAGTTTTCTTCATTATGATGCTACAAATCTAATCAAGTGGCATAGACAATATACTTCGCGTTTTACTTTTATTGTGATGCCATTGATGCTCGGACAATTGGGCATTTCTATATATCAACTGATCATGGAAATTAATCTTTATACAGTGTGGAGCTTGATCATTATACTGCTTATATGGCTATCAACTTTCTTACAATTTGTTCCTATTCATGCCAAAATTTCCAATGGAAATGTCACTCAAAAAATGTTGGATTCACTCATAAAGAAGAATTGGATCAGAACTTTTCTGTGGACTGCGTTATTTCTGTATAGTATGTTCGTTACTGCTTTGTAATATTTGAACGGTTTAGCTTTCTTTTACTGCTCACTTAGTGCTGACAAATATGATTCAGCATTTTCAAGATGCCTTTGACGTTTCTCATCAGGCATTTTATCATAGGTATTCACCAACATGCCAAGTCTGGGGTTTTGTTTAAAAAAATCACGGTGCACGTCCATAAATCGCCAAAATAAGCCATCCCAGACTGACTGCCATTCACCTTTCTTAAAATTACTCATTTTCATTAAATAATTACTACCACTGATATAGGGTTTAGAAGCCATTAATCCGCCATCAGCGTATTGACTCATCCCATATACGTTAGGGACCATCACCCAATCATATGCATCAATGAACATCTCCATAAACCAGCGATAAACTTCATCGGGATCAAACTCACACAGTACCATAAAATTACCCAACACCATTAACCTTTCAATATGATGGCAATATCCTGTCTTCAGCACTTTCTTAATCGTTATATCGATTGGATCTATACCGGTTGTTCCCGTATAAAATGAAGCTGGAATTTTCTTTGTGAAATGCCAAAAGTTACTGTTGCGCTGGTCTGTTCCTCTGGCCATATACATCCCTCTGATAAATTCCCTCCATCCAATTATTTGTCGGACGAAACCTTCAGTTGAATTAATCGGAATCTGGTGCTTTTCAGCATAGACCAAACAACGATCAATAATTTCCTGAGGCGTTATAAGACCTGTATTGAGCATGGGTGTTAAAATGCTATGGTGTAACAATGAATTTTCTGCAAGTATCGCATCCTCATAAGGGCCAAACTCCATAAATCTAGTCTCAAAAAACTGATCCAGCCATTTGTCTGTTGTTCCATAATTAGTCGGATATAGCGGATTGTCCGTAAGGGTGCCCAAATGATGAGAAAAGTGAGATTGAACATATACTATGGCTTCTTCATAATAGGCGTCAACATCTGGAAACTGCACATGAGGTGGGTATTTATTTGTCGGATACTTTTTACGGTTCTCAGTATCATAGGTCCATTTTCCTCCTTCAGGACTTCCTTCCGGCGATATCAAAATACCCCGTTTCTTTCTTTCATCCTTATAAAAACTCGTCTGATGGTATTTTTTTTTATCGCTGCGAAAAAAGGGCAACAAATCATCTTTTGAATTGAGAAACATTGGGGAACTCCATTTTTTAGTAGAGATCTGATGATGCAAACAGGACTTTTCGATTCTATTTTCGAGCCAGCAATCTGTTGGATCTATATAGCTGATTTCGCTAATTCCTTCCTGCTTCACCTCGGCAATAAGTATCCTGATATCTGATCTATCTTCTATTGCTTCAACATAGCACACGTCAAAACCCAAAGATCTTAAATAACTTTCATAGGATTTCATAGAAGCTCTGTGAAATGCTATTTTTTGCTTATGAAAAGGGTACTGTTTAAAAAATAAATACTCCTCGATCAGATAGATCGATGCAGTCTGGTCTATCCAGGATGGATCCTGAAATAGCTGATGCGGAAAGATAAGGTGAGTCGTTTTCATCTCTTATTTATTTCTTCTACATCGCTCACTACAATACTTTACTTCCTCCCAGTTTAAAGCCCATTTCTTACGCCATTTAAAAGGGCGATCACACACGATACATATTTTTTCCGGAAGGTGTTGCTTTTTCATTTCTTTCCCATTAAATTTTTAAGAAGTTATTATTATGGGAAGCAATTCTTTTTTACATTGCTTCCAAAAGCTAAAGAAAGACGGAAAATAACCTTGAACAGAAAACATCCATTCTCTCTTTTCTTCTTCCCCTTCATAGTGACTGCTAAACGGATGCGCCTTAAAACTAATCTTTTTCAGATTGTAGGCTTCTGAAAGCTCCTTGAATTCACCGACATAAATTTGAATAGCATCAATGTTTTCTGCAAGTTTTAGCATGAAGTCAATGCTGTTTTTTGATACCGGATATTGCTTGAAATGTGAAGGTTCTAATAACAATATTCGATTTACCGCTTTATCTTTCTTCCAGTTTGGATCTAAATTATAAAAATTATAGAGACAAGTTGGTAAACTTTCATCAATCTCGATAGGCTGTTTGTGAGGTAAAGAAGTCTCTAAAGCTAAGTGAACGGTATCGACAAGCTCATCCGGTATGTCCATATCAGCGATTGCACCGTAAGATTTATCGAGATAGGTATCTTTTTGATTTGAAAAAAAATACTTGTTAATGTTCTCTTGATTGGCGTAATACTTCTTTTGGCTATTGGCTCCTGCGACCCACTGCCAACTCAACGCATTACTTGCCCAGTCTGCATCAAGCAAATGATAATACATCCATTTGGCTGGAACTTTCCAATGACTTTGGGCAACATTACAAGCTATTGAAGCTACATACATTCTCATATGGTTGTGCATATAGCCAGTCTTATAAAATGATAAAATCGCTTTGTCTATGGCATCCACTCCGGTATTGGCATCAATGATTCCTTTTGAAATAGAAAGGTTAGCTATTGGATGTTGACTGTTTTTTAAATCAGAATTAATGGCATCCCCTTTGTGGATCCATACCTGTTGCCAATAATCGCGCCAAGCCAATTCTTGAATAAATTTTTCCATACGCTCCGCATGAAACCCTCTTTCGATCAATTCATTAAAAACAAATTTCGTGCTAATCACTCCTCTTGAAATATAAGGAGACAAATAAGAGACAGCTCCATTCTTATAGTTTCTGGTGTTACTATATTTGACAGGATCGATTCGATCTATCCGCTGAAGAATTTCTTTATAAGAGGTAGGAAACATTTCTATGTCGTTTTCAAAAAGCATAACTACTATCTTTTACTTATTTTATTTCCCGATATGGCGCTTTGCCTGGAGCATTTAAACCGTGTCATATCAGGGTTTCGCTTCTTTAAGTGCTTTTGACTAACGCCACTGTTCACGCGTTTTCTCCAACGTTTAAAACTACCCTCTTTAAGCGATGCTCTCATCACTTTAATGACCTCTTTTTCAGGTAGGCCAAATTGAAAAAGAATCGCTTCAAAAGGCGTACGATCTTCCCAGGCCATTTCTATGATCCGGTCTAATTCTCTTTCAGTAAATTGACTAGTGCTTATCATACCTTTTCCCAAATTTGATCGGCATTCAAATAGAAACTACCCATTGCATTAAAATTGCATTCATGCGGTGCTATGATCGATAGAAAGGTTTCTCCGTTGTCTCTTTTATATAAGTGGTAAATATCTCCAATGATGGGTTCGAAGTTAAATTTAGCCTTGAAAATCAGGTTATTGTACTCAAACTCCGTCATCATCTTTTCATATTCAGCCTTTAATTCCAAATACTTGGTCTGAACTTTCTGGTTTACTTTACGGATGCTTCTGTTCTTCCAGGCAACAGTATCAGTTGTCGTAATAACAGGTGCTCCAACAGATGTCCCATAAGGCTTGATCGCTGCATCGTACTGTTGTGTTTCTGAGTTAAAAACTACATTGTCAGGTTTTTTATTCGCTGCCATTTCTTCCTGATTCAGTTTAACTCAATTTTTCAAGTTGATCCATGATTTCGTTGGCTTCGAAAGTCTTTTGATCACTCATTTTTCTGTTTGTACTAGAGAGTAGATAAGCTTCTTTTGACAATTTTTCATACTGCTCCTGTAATTTTTCTTTCTCTGTTTTCTTTTTGAATAAACCGAACATGATTTTATATTGATTCGTTAACCTAATTTTCGCATCTGTTTGCAAAATCTTGGTAAATATATAAAATGTTTAACTATTTATTCAATAAGTTAAACAAAATAATTTAAGATTTTTATGTAGCATGACTTTGAAGGCAATTATTTTGAACAACATTACTTCGATATTCATGCAGATCAGGTTAACTGCGTTGATCCCAATTGGAGCCTAAACGCAGGCTAAAACTTAAAAAATACATTTCACCCCTTGCTGGTTTCCTCAATCTTTCTAAGCAGTTCCTCCGTCATTTCCCATAATTTTAGCCCATTCTTTCTATCACTCGCTTTTTCATCTACCTCTTTACGACTCATAAGGAACAGATAATCTGAAGGTTTCCCTTCCAGCGATTTTGAAGCTGCCAGATACACTACTGGTTCAGCTGCCTTTTCCGGAGAATTAAAAAATAATTTAAAAACCAATTTC
>CAJQNF010000077.1 GCA_905479625.1 uncultured Flavobacteriaceae bacterium
AAATCCGGATGGAGTAATAGCTTATATTCAAAAAGCGGATTGGAATGCTTCCTTGCTCGATAACGTCCAGATCTTGCAATCTGAGGAAGTCAGTTTTTCATATGACGTAAAGGAAATTGAACAAGTCAATTGGAACCTTGAGTGGGAAAAGAATTTTGAACCCATAGTAGTAGCGGATCAGGTGAGCATCAGGGCTCCTTTTCATGAGAATCCCGGGCTAAAATACGATATCGTCATTGAACCAAAAATGAGTTTTGGGACTGGTCATCATGAAACAACCCATTTGATGATACAACATTTAATGGAGCTGGATCTTCAGGGAAAGAAAGTACTTGATATGGGTTGCGGTACCGGAATCCTGGCCATTTTTGCTGAGATGAAAGGGGCTGCTGCTCTTGACGCCATTGATATTGACAACTGGTGTTATGAAAATTCATTAGAGAATGTTGAGCGCAACAATTGTCATCATATATCGGTTTTTGAAGGTGACGCCAGTCTTTTAAAATCGGACGTCTATGATGTGATCATAGCGAATATCAATCGAAATATCTTGCTGAAAGACATGTCTGTTTATGCAGATAGTTTGAAGGAAAATGGGATCTTACTTTTAAGTGGATTTTACACAGAAGATATCGAGAAGATCAATGAGTCAGCAGAGTCGAACGGGCTAAAACAGGACAAGAAATTGACAAGAAATAATTGGGTTGGATTAAAATATGTAAGTTTGCATTAGAATTAGAACTTAATAGCTATGGTTTATTCGACAAAAGAAAAAATTCAGGAATCTCATGATGTTGCAGAACAAGAGGTTAAAATGCATGAGATTTTGTTGTTTAATGACGAGGTAAACACGTTTGATTTTGTGATTGATTCGCTTATTGAGGTATGTGAACACACGCTCGAACAAGCTGAACAATGTACTTATCTTGTTCATTATAAAGGCAAATGCGCCGTTAAAACAGGTGAGTTTGAAGAACTTAAACCAAAATGCACCCTATTACTTCAACGAGGTTTAAGCGCTGAAATCGTTTAAAACGTCAAAATTAACATCTCTATAAAGGGATGTTTCCATGTTTTCTTTTCGGGCCATCTACCTGTTTGTTTTCAAGCATTGAAAAAGCCTTGATCAGTTTTCTTCTTGTATCTTTAGGAAGGATTACTTCATCAATAAAACCTCTTTTGGCTGCACGATAAGGATCTGCAAATTTCAAGGCATATTCAGCTTCTTTTTCCTTCCATTTGGCCTCTGGGTCGGCTGCTTCTGATATCTCCTTTTTGAAAATAATCTCACTGGCTCCCTTGGCGCCCATAACCGCAATTTCTGCTGTTGGCCACGCAAAATTCATATCAGCACCTATGTGTTTTGAATTCATCACATCGTAAGCACCACCATAGGCTTTTCTTGTAATCACCGTAACACGAGGAACTGTGGCCTCACTGAGTGCATATAGTAATTTTGCGCCATGAACAATGATGCCTCTCCATTCCTGATCGGTACCTGGTAAAAATCCCGGCACATCCACCAATACCAGCAAAGGAATATTAAAACTGTCGCAGAATCTGGTGAATCGAGCCGCTTTTTTGGAGCTGTTGACATCCAATACTCCTGCCAGACTCATGGGCTGATTAGCGATCAAACCAATACTTCTTCCTGCCAGGCGGCTAAAGCCAACCACTATGTTTTCAGCATAATCTTTATGAATTTCATAGAAAGAATCCTTATCACAAATTCCATCAATTACTTTTTTCATATCGTAGGGCTTATGCCGATCATCAGGAATAATATGTTCCAGTTCTTCTCTTATTTCTTCAGATAAAGTAAATGGAAGTTTTGGTGCTGTTAACTGGTTGTTTTGTGGTATATAACTGAGCAATTTCTTTATGTGCTCTATGCAGGCCAGATCATTAGGGGCGGTAATATGAGTGACCCCGGATTTTGTTGAGTGGGTTGAAGCGCCACCCAAGTCTTCAGAACTGACTTCCTCGTTGGTTACGGTCTTCACCACATTGGGCCCGGTGACGAACATATAACTTGTATCTTCCACCATAATAGTAAAATCAGTCATGGCCGGCGAATAGACTGCTCCACCTGCACAAGGTCCCATGATGGCTGATATTTGAGGGATAACCCCCGAAGATTGTACGTTTCTATAAAAAATATCCGCATAGCCACCCAAAGAACGAACGCCTTCCTGTATTCGGGCTCCTCCCGAATCATTAAGACCAATAATCGGAGCCCCCACCTTTACGGCCAGATCCATGATTTTACATATTTTCTCTGCATGTGTTTCTGATAAAGCTCCTCCAAAAACCGTAAAATCCTGAGCAAAAACATAAACCATTCTGTCGTTGATGGTCCCGTATCCGGTAACCACCCCATCGCCATAGATCAACTGTTTTTCCATACCGAAATCTGTGGATCTGTGTGTTACCAGCATTCCGACTTCTTCAAAGGACCCTTCATCCATGAGCAATTCGATTCTTTCTCTGGCGGTCAGTTTTTTCTTTTGATGCTGCTTTTCGATTCTTTCTTTACCACCCCCTAATCTGGCTTCAGCCATTTTTTGTAACAGGTCTTTTTGTTTTTCTTTCATAATTTTTCTAATGAGGCGCTCTTAAAATTTTTTGTTCTTCCTGAAAAAGTTTTACTGCCAAAAGTGCGGCGAGTTCAGCCTCTTTGTCCTTCATTTTTTTTAAGGCATCAGGATCGAAATGGGATTTCACGAAGTGTGTATCAAAATTTCCCGTCCTAAAGGCTTCATGTTCAAAAACAAACTTTCCAAAGGGAAGGGTTGTTTCTACACCTTCAATGCTATACTGGTCAATGGCATTGATCATAGTTTGAATAGCTTCTTCCCGATCTTTTCCGTAGGTAATAAGTTTTGAGATCATGGGGTCATAATAGATGGGAATCTCCATACCCTGCTCATAACCATCATCCAGCCTGATATTATCGCCTTGTGGAATGCTATAAGTTGTCAATTCTCCAACATTGGGAAGAAAACCATTTAATGAGTCTTCGGCGTAGACCCTCAATTCTATAGCGTGCCCGCTAAATTTCAGCTCTTTTTGCACTAGGGTAAGTTTTTCTCCTCTGGCTATTTTAATCTGCTCCTCTACAAGGTCAAGTCCGGTTATAAATTCTGTAACAGGATGTTCAACCTGCAGGCGTGTATTCATTTCCAGAAAGTAGAAATTCATATCGGCGTCCATTAAAAACTCAACTGTCCCGGCACCTCTGTAATCACAAGACTGGGCAACCTTAATGGCTGCTTCGCCCATTTTTTTTCTTAACTCCGGGCTGAGAATACACGAAGGTGCTTCTTCTACAACTTTTTGGTGCCTTCTTTGAATGCTGCATTCTCTTTCAAACAGATGAATTACATTGCCAAAATTGTCAGCTAAAATCTGGAATTCAATATGTCTGGGAGAGGTAACATATTTTTCAATAAATACAGACCCGTCTCCAAAAGCTGATAAAGCTTCACTGACGGCTCTTTCCATTTGATTTTCCAGTGTTGCCTCAGATTCTACAATTCTCATTCCTTTTCCACCACCTCCGGCCGCAGCCTTGATAAGTACAGGGTAGCCTATGCGATTAGCCACTTGCTTAGCTTGCTGGATTTCTCTAATTGCTTTATCTACTCCTGGAACCATAGGAATATCGTATTTCTTGACCGCTTCTTTAGCGGCCAGTTTGTCCCCCATCATTCGAATAGCTTTGTAACCAGGCCCGATAAAGATGATCCCACTTTTCTCAACGGCTTTTGAAAAAGCCTCATTTTCACTCAAAAAACCGTAACCAGGATGAATGGCATCCACTTGCATTTGCACCGCTTTTTCAATGATCCTATCTCCAAGTAAATAACTTTTATTTGAAGGGTTGTCGCCAATATGAACTGCTTCATCCGCAAATTTAACATGTGGGGCGTGCCTGTCGATAGTTGAATAGACAGCCACTGTATGCAAACCCATTCGCTTTGCAGTTCTCATAATGCGCAAGGCTATTTCACCCCGATTGGCAATTAGTATTTTTTTCATAGATACAAGTTTTGGAAAGCTTATTGAAAGTCGATAAGAAGTTTGTTTTTATCAACGGTTTCTCCTACGTCCACATAAATTTCTTTGATCACAGTATTTTTTGGACAGATGATGGCATTTTCCATTTTCATGGCCTCTAGAATGAGAAGGGTGTCACCTTCTTTTACAGCCTGGCCTTTTTTAACCTTAAGCTCCAGGATGATTCCCGGCATAGGGGCTATTATAGAATCAATGACTTTAGAGGCGCTTGTTGAATAGCCCATTTTCTTTATAAGATCATCTAACGGTCCATGAATTTTGATTTTATACACATGAGCATTGATAGAAATGGAATAAGTTCGATGAATAAAATCTCTGTCGATCAATTTCATTTCGATGGATTTGTTCTCATGTACCAAGTGATAGTGATCATTTCCCTGATCGAGGACGTCGAGCTGGTCTACTTCTTTTTGACTAAAACTAAATTCCTGAATATTGTTAACCAGAGCTTTAGAGCGGTTTTTCATAGGGGCTGCTGTTTAAAGAGTAATTAAAGGTAGTGAATAATTAGATTAAATTAGATGCTAATCTAAAGATATGGAGTGTGTTGTGGCGCAAAACGGGCGAATGTCACAAGTTTTTATTTATGTATAATTAACCTTTAATTAACCTTTTTACAACGCAAGAGTTAATATAGTACACAAATTGGTCAAAAATGATGTTCTTTTTTAAAAGCAAATGACTGTAATTTGCAATAAAATTTAAAACGATTGTCATGAGTATCAAAAAACAATTTTTAAAAAGCAAACCAGTTTGTAAAGTAACTTTTTCTTTAACGCAAGAAGAGGCTTTTGAGGCTGGAAAAGTTCAATTATTGGGAGATTTTAATGGTTGGAATGTTGAAGAGGCGATAGACTTGAAAAAATTCAAAAACGGAACCTATAAAGCAACATTAGATCTGGAAACTGCCAAAAGTTATCAATTCAAGTATTTGATTGATGGTACTAAATGGGAAAATGATCAGGCTGCTGATAGTTATGTAAATAACGGTATCGACGCAGAGGAGAACTTTGTTGTAGTGCTGTAAGCATCACTTTTTATTACCCTTTCTATAGTTAGCATCATTATAATGCTTAATATTTGCACAAGCGGGAGCGTGAATTATTCATGAGCCCGCTTTCTTCGTTTTTAGAAACCGTATCCTTTTAAAATAAAAAAAGGCCTCTTTAACAGAGACCTTTGATAACATCACATTCGCATCATTTCTTTCGGCATTGTCTGGTGGCATTTTAAATTTTTCCTTAATAACCCCTTATTTGGAATACTCTTGTGCCATTTGCATTTTTGACTTTCACGAATGCCTGTTCCCGATTATTTCAAATCGGACACTTTTCCTTTTTCAATTTTTGTTCTTGATGATCCTCTCAATCATTCGATATTCATTGTCATTTAGGGCCTGACCTTTTAATGAAACCAACAACCTGGATAATTTTTCTTTATCCTCGTAAGGTACGACCTCAACTTCATGATCGATCTGACTGAGAAGCTCTTTCAAGTTCTTAACCGCTATTAAATTCTTTTGTTCTGTATAGATCTTATACTTTACATCCATTTCAATATCGATCAGTAATTCTTGAATCATATCTGAATTTTTGACAAAGTTAAGGGCAACTGTTCTATTGGATGCCGACATGCCGTGTCTTAATCGAATGATTGTTAGTTGTGGGGCATTTTTTTCTTATTTTTACGATATGCCAGACAGAATGAAAAAATACAGTACTATAGGAGAATTACTCATTGATTACAGGAAAATTAATCAGCTCTCTCAGGCTGATTTTGCGGCAAGATTGAATGTGGATATCAGAACCGTTCAGCGCTGGGAAAATGGTTCAACCTTGATCAAACCTGATAAAGAGGAGGGTATTGTTAATGAGACGTTGCTTCCTTATCAGCTCTTGAGGAATTTGAATGCCAGCGTTCCTATACCTACGTTTTATGATTTTAGTTTAAGGAAGTATTCACTGTCAGAACTGACCAATAGCCTGCCCAATGCCCATTGGTTCAAGAGTCATCTGGAAATTGCTACCAAGAGAATTCGCACTTTGGATTATGAGGTCGACATCGATTATATAGTACGGTATATGAAATACCATAAAAAAATAACGAAATCATTAAAAGAAGTCATCAAGGAAGCTGTCCGGTTATTACCTGAGATGAATTTGATCATAACAGACGATTCCGGTTATTATTCGGGTCATTCCCTCATCTTTCCGTTAAAACCTGAGGCCTATGAAAAATTGCGATCTAGGCAAATGAACGAACAGGAGCTTACGGTTAATGATTTAACACATCACAGAAAGCTGGATCAACCCATTTTTTTTGGTTTTGACATTACTGCAGATAGCAATGACAATAACTTTTATCTCACCAGTCAGTTGTTCAGATTTGTTCGGGATAAACCAAACCAAAAATATTTATTTTGCTCCATTCCAATTCGATATGATAATGTGGAAGTAAGCGATCAAATTGGTCTTAAGATTGTTTGGGAAGGAGAAAGAGGTAAAAATGAACATGGACTTGAAGTGTTTCCAAGATTTCAAGAAGGCAATTTCAAAAATTTCTTGTCCGAAGACAATTGAACAGGCTGCACCATAATAATGATTCCCTTATCAGTATCACCTAAGTTATTTTGAAATACTTCAACTGATATGTAAGTCTTTTCACTGATCATATATTCAAGATTTTTGAAGGTTAAAGGGCTTAAAAAAAGTAGCCCCAATCTTTCGGAAATCAAATGCACTTAACCTAATAATTAGCAAACCTTTTATCCCCCTGATTTACTATTGAACATTGATATCCTTGATGATTGGGACCTTCCTCGATTGATTTATCTAATGGTGTCTAATCCTATTATTTTGGCAAATAAATACTAAATTATAATCAATCTTCGGAACTTTATAATATTACTAACCTGGTACAAAGATAAATCAGACAGGACCCATGCTGCACGACACCTGGTGTCTGTTAACAAAGTTTATGATATCTATAACATTTCGTTATGAGCCATGCGCAAAATCCTGAAAAGAGATTACATTTTTTTAATGCAGTTTAGTAACTTGCCAGTATGATAAACAACCAACAATTTCAGATAAGGAAGGAGTTTGAAAACTACCTGCAATATTGGGTACTGCATATGTTTAGAAAAGATCAAGAAGGAATCTTCCCTGAAATGTCTATAGACAATATTCCAAATGAAACGGCAGACATGGGTTCGATGTATTTGAGCAGAATTATGTATGGTGCCAGTTTAGGATGTTTGAAGCTCAAAACGGATCAATACAAACCATTGGCGGATATGGCCTTTGACATGCTTGCGGAATTTAAAAACCCGCTGGGAGGTTATTTTTGGGGAAGGAAATACAACATGGAATGGTTAGAAGATGCGGATAATGTCAACATGGCGCAGGCCTTTGTTTTATATGGATTGGCTGAATAT
>CAJQNF010000078.1 GCA_905479625.1 uncultured Flavobacteriaceae bacterium
TTTTCCGTCATGACTTACATTTATCCTTTTATACAAACCCTTTGTTTTATTTTCAAAAACAATAGAATGACCTTTGCTAGCTGGCATGAAGGGTTCTCCAAAACTCGCTACATCCACTCCGATCAGCTTTAATTTTGTAGATATATCGATATGTGATTCCATTTTTGAATCTACAGATCCAAGCATTTGTTCAACTGCTACACCCGCCATATCATACCCTGGAGCTACCAAACCATAGATCATTCCATTTAATAATGCTACTTCACCAATGGCCAAAATATTTGGGTCAGAAGTTCTCATAGAATTATCAACCAACACTCCTCCTCTTTCACCTGTCAACAGGCCACATGATTTAGCTAATTCATCTCTGGGTCTTATTCCTGCTGAAATCACTAACATGTCAACTTCCAAATCAGATTCATCAGAAAAATCCATCCCTGTAATAACACCATTACCCTGAATCTTGCGTGTGGCTTTATTTAAATGGATTTTTATCCCCATACTTTCAAGCTTGTGTTGGAGTACATTACTACTTCTATGATCCAACTGTCTCGGCATTAATTTTGGAGCAAACTCAACAATATGCGCTTCTAAACCCATATCCATTACTGCCTTACCAGCCTCCAATCCAAGTAAACCTCCACCCAAAACTGCAGCTTTTGGTTTTTCAGTACCTTTTTTAATAGTCTCAGCATAGGCAAGCATTCCATCAAGATCTTCAATAGTTCTATAGACAAAAACACCCTTTTTATCCACCCCGCTAATTGGAGGCACAAAAGGAACTGAACCAGTAGCAAGCACTAGATAATCATATTGATAACTTCCAATATTTTCAGTAACAATTTGTTTAATCTCTCTCTCTATACCCACTACCCTTTCATTCGTAATCAATTCAATGCCATTGTTCTCATACCAGTCTCGTGGAGACAATTCTAATGAAGACGCATCACCATTTTCAAAGTACTCACTCAAATGAACCCTATCATAAGCTGGTCTAATTTCTTCACCAAAAACAAGTATTCTATAATTCTTGGCCTCTGTTCGCGCAACCAATTTTTCACAAAACTTATAGCCGACCATGCCATTTCCAACAACAATTATAGTTTTCATAATTATAGAATACTTTAAGATTAAGTCTCAAAACTAAGTATTTTTACGTATTATTGCAGGGAATTAATCAATTATTTTTAAATAAATACGTATTTTTATCATAATTAAAATCTAAGCTGATTATATTTATGATTTATAATTAAAACAGCATGAAAAATTCGAAAGTGATATTAGTAGGTGCCGGCCCAGGCGATAAAGAATTAATCACGTTAAAAGGTATTAAAGCCATTAAGGCAGCAGATATAATATTTTACGACGCCCTCGTAAATCCTGAACTTCTTGAATTCGCCAGAAAAAATACTGAACTTATATATGTAGGCAAACGCCGCAATGAAAAAAGATTTTCACAGGACGAAATCCACGAACTCCTTGCTTCAGCAGCATACAAATACGATGTAATAGTCAGGCTAAAAGGTGGGGATCCATTCGTGTTTGGCAGAGGTTCAGAGGAACTGAATTATTTGGAAAACAAAGGTATACAAACCGAAATAATTCCCGGAATAAGCAGTGCGCTCGCAGTTCCTGCAACTCAGGGCATCCCTTTAACAAAGCGTGGATTAAACGAAAGTTTCTATGTAATCACGGGTACTACATCCGATGGCTCAGTGTCGAAAGACCTGAAATACGGAGCTATGTCAAATGCGACTCTAGTCATATTAATGGGGCTGAAAAATATTGAACCTATCATTGAAGAAACTCTAAAATACAGGGATGAATCTACGCCCTTTGCTATTATTCAAAATGGCACTAGAGAAGGTGAATCAATCATCCTTGACATTATTCAAAATTATGAAACCGCCACAAAAATGATAGACTATTCAAAACCTGGAATCATCGTTATCGGAGATACTGTGGCTGAGCATCCTGCATTTTTTGAGGAGGAAATTCAACGTGTATTGGAATCCGTTTTAACATAATAAGCGAGAAGACCTAGGGTGCTTTAAATTGCATTATTATTAATTTTGAGGGCATCAATTTTGAAAATAAAAAAATTTAATTGCAATATTTTGGATTTTCATATTTCTACGTATTTATCATACATAAAATACGTATATATACTTAATTTTTATTAGTTTTGTTATTCGTTTCAAAACAGTAGATATGATTTCATCGAAAGCAACCAAGCTAGAGCTTCTCAATTTTAAAAGTCTTCCAACAAGAACTTTCTGGATTACATCCATAGCCTTCTTTCTTTGTTTTTTCGCATGGTTTGGTATCGTACCATTTATGCCAGATGTTGTTAAAGATCTTGGATTAAGCCCAGATCAGAAATGGAACTCAATAATTCTTGCAGTTACAGGCACCGTATTTGCCCGACTATTGATTGGCAAGTTATGCGATACTCATGGACCAAGGCTAGTGTATACAGCATTACTTTTAACCGGCGCCATTCCAGTTATTCTTATAGGGATGTCTCAAACCCCTCTTCAGTTCCTTATCTGTAGATTTTTCATAGGCTTTATAGGCGCCTCTTTTGTCATAACCCAGGTCCACACTTCATTGATGTTCGCTCCAAATGTTGTGGGTACAGCAAATGCAACTTCTGCGGGATGGGGTAATTTAGGAGGTGGAGCAAACAGATTAGGAATGCCAATTATTGCCTCTATAGTAGTTAGTTTTGGAATAGCCGAAACCGACTCTTGGCGTTACTCCATGATCATAGCAGGAATTATTTGCCTATTAATGGCTTTTATATACTATCACTTTACACAAGACACTCCTGAAGGGAATTATAAAGAATTAAGAGCTGCAGGTATAAAACCAATGCATAAAAAAAGTGACGCTGCAACCAAAGAAGTACTTAAAGATTATCGCGTCTGGATTCTTTTCATAGTATATGCCTCTTGTTTCGGAGTTGAGCTCACAATATATGGAACCATGGATGATTACCTTCAAAACACTTTTCACATCGACAGAATAACTGCGGGTAATATCGTACTCTCTTTTGCAATGATGAATATATTCGCCAGAACATTGGGCGGGTTCTTTGGCGATAAATTTGGTAAACTAAAAGGCCTTAGAGGTCGGGTAATGCTTCTCTCAATGCTATTAGCTCTTGAAGGTACCATGCTCATATTCTTTTCTAACATAAACATTCTCGCACTTGCCATTGTCTTTCTAGTAGCCTTTAGCCTCACCGTTCAAATGGCCGAAGGAGCTACATTTTCAGTGGTGCCATTTATCAATAAAAAAGCAATCGGCTTAATTTCAGGTATTGTTGGTGCTGGAGGAAATGTTGGTGCCTTTCTAGCGGCAATTCTATTAAAATCTAAATCTGCCACGGCCGAGAAGATCGCCATAGAAGCAAACCAAGGCAGTAGTATTGACATCATTGACAGGGCACAAGCTACAGCGTCTTCCTTGGCCGTTTCTGACGGATATCTTGTTATCGGCGGCCTAATCATTCTAAGCGCCGTAGCGTCTTTAGCTATTAAATTTTCTACAAAAGATGAAAAAGAAATAGCCACCGAAATGCAAATGATTTTAGAAGTAACTAGCACTAAATAGATAATTTATGTACAGATCTCAAGTACAATGCGACACATGCTCTAACAATCTCTGTTTGATTAAAAAAAGTCTTATTTCTGACGAAGACAAACGACTTTCTCAGCAAAAGGTCAATTTGAATTGCAAAAAAGGGCAGCAATTTATTATGGAAGGAACACCCGTTAGCGGTTTGTTTTTTATCTACAAAGGAAAGGCCAAGGTTCTAAAAACAGGCATCTATGGCAAAGAACAGATCCTGAGGCTTGTCAAAAATGGGGAAACAATTGGTCATCGTGGTTTTGGAACAAAGAAGAAATACGGCATCAGTTCTGTGGCTCTTGAAGATTCAATTCTTTGCAACTTCAGCAATGAGACCCTAGAATTAATGATGAAAAAGATTCCAAAGCTAACCTATGAACTCATGCTCTTCTATGCAGATGAACTCAATCGATCAGAAACTAAAGTTAAAACTTTGGCTCAGATGACGGTTAGAGAAAAAGTCATAGACGCCCTATTATTTATACATCGGAAATTTGGAACCAATCATAAAGGGTGTATCAACATTCAACTCAGCAGACAAGAAATTGCCGATTATTCAGGCACAACGGTAGAACAAGTTATCAGAACAATTTCATCTTTAAAATCTGAAGGCCTGTTAACTTGCGTTGGAAAAACCATCTCTATAAACAATCAGGGCCAACTGAAAAACGAGATTTCCGAGCATAATTTCTACTTAGATCAATGAGCTAACACCCAACCTTCATCAAATATTCCGATAATGACTAAAACTACGTATTGAGCGTAGTTTTTTATTTCTATGTGATTCAGTTGCTTAGTCAATTTTCCTGCCATTTGTCATGTTTAAAACTGACTAAAAGATGATTTTTAGAGGGCATATCACATCTTTTAGTTCAACCATGGCCTATACA
The DNA here is from genome assembly GCA_905479625.1 of uncultured Flavobacteriaceae bacterium. Taxonomy (GTDB): domain Bacteria; phylum Bacteroidota; class Bacteroidia; order Flavobacteriales; family Flavobacteriaceae; genus Lutimonas. The sequence goes on from CAJQNF010000078.1 coordinate 4,527, forward strand.
TTTGCTTCAACTAAGTATTTATACGTAATTAAACTAAATATCACATTATGAGATCAACATTATTCGCTTTATGCCTGTTAATTCTGAGTAGCGCATTCTATTCTTGCGGTCAGAAAGAATCTAAAAAAACAAACCCTGAAGAAGAGGCTGTTCCTGAAACCAAATCACTTACTAAAACTCTTGATGTTGAAAAACCTCAATTAACTTTTGGCTTCATCAAATTAACTGATATGGCCCCTTTGGCCATCGCAAAAGAAAAAGGTTTTTTTGAAGAAGAAGGTCTTTTCGTTTCGGTAGAAGCTCAATCAAATTGGAAAAACATTCTAGACAGGGTAATTGACGGACAACTAGATGGATCTCATATGTTGGCCGGTCAACCTATTGCTGCCGGATCAGGTTTTGGACGTCAGGCTGAACTCGTCACCCCTTTTTCAATGGACTTAAATGGAAATGGAATAACAGTTTCAAACGACGTATGGTCCAAAATGAAACCACACATTCCAAAAGACGCTGATGGCAAACCCATACATCCGATAAAAGCCGAAACTTTGAAACCCGTAATTGACAGTTATAAATCATCTGGAAAAGCCTTCAAAATGGGCATGGTATTTCCCGTATCAACCCATAATTATGAAATCCGATACTGGCTCGCGTCTGCCGGCATACACCCCGGAATGTACACCAAAGACAATATCCAAGGACAGGTTGATGCTGAAGTACTACTATCAGTTACACCTCCACCTCAAATGCCCGCTACGCTGGAAGCCGGAACAATTCATGGCTACTGCGTTGGAGAACCGTGGAATCAACAGGCTGTTTTTAAAGGAATCGGTGTTCCCGTTACTACGAATTATGACATCTGGAAAAACAATCCTGAAAAAGTATTTGTCATGACCAAAAAGTTTGTGGAAGAGAATCCTAACACTGCTATTGCAGTTACAAAAGCCCTCATCAGAGCCGGAAAATGGCTTGATACTCCTGGTAACAGAAAAGAAGCTGTTAAAATCTTGTCTATGCCTCAATATGTGGGTGCAGATGAAGTGGTCTTAGCAAACTCTATGACCGGAACATTTGAATTTGAAAAAGGTGATAAAAGATCTATGCCTGACTTCAATGTATTCTACAGGTATAACGCTACCTATCCTTTTTATTCAGACGGGGTTTGGTTTTTGACTCAAATGAGAAGATGGGGTCAGATTCCTGATACAAAACCTGCTGATTGGTATGACTCAAAAATTAAGGAAATCTATCGCCCGGACATTTGGAAAAAAGCCGCTGAACTATTGGTTACTGAAGGGCATATCCCAGCTGTCGATATCCCTGAAACTGATGGCTACAAACCAGCGACAACTGACTTTATTGATGGAAAGAACTTCGACGCCAAAGATCCGATAGCTTATATAAACAGCTTTAAGATTGGAAACAAAGACTAAGAACGAATTTGATCAAACACCTGATCAACAAACGGAATAAAAACATCACGTAATGAGCAAAAAATTATCAAAGAGCATCCGTTTTATAGGATTGGGATTTTTAGAGCCTGTTATCTCCCTTATTCAAGGAAAGGAAACGAAAAAAAACCTGGTCCTGGTTCTCAAAAAAATAATCGCCCCTTTGGCTTCTTTTATATTATTTATAGGAGTATGGCAAACAGGAGCCCAGCTACTTTATGACAAAGAAGCCGATTATAGAATTGAAAAAGCAAGGACAGAACAAGGGGATGAAGCAGCCATAAAAATGAAGGAATGCATCATTTCTGGTGATGTAAGTTGCCAGCCAAATACGCTGCCGTCACCTGCTCAAGTCAAGGTTTCCTTTTTTAAGCTATTTGAAGATCATAAAATCATCCGTCAGGACAAAAAAGATTTCAAGGAGAAAACGGCTTCCTTAAATCAAAAAAGAGTTGCTGATGGTAAAGAGGCCATTACCTATACCGGACGACCTTCGTTTGTGGATCAAATCATTACCAGTATTAAAACCGTATTTGCCGGTTTCTTACTTGCCATACTGATAGCAGTTCCTATAGGAATCATTATCGGTCTCAGCGAAACATTAAGAGATTCTTTTAACTGGCTTATTCAAATATTCAAACCTGTATCTCCTGTTGTCTGGCTGCTTTTGGTATTTATGATTGTAAAGACGCTTACAAAAGATTCAGAAACTGATAGTGCTTTTATCATATCCTTCATTAGCGTTGGTCTCTGCTCAATGTGGGCAACTTTAGTGAACACAACCATGGGAGTAGCAACCGTAGATCAGGATTTTCTTAACGTAGCAAAGGTGCTGAAACTTGGCTCTTTTCAAAAAGTGTTTAAGATCATTTTACCGTCTTCTCTTCCGTTGATATTCACTGGCTTGAGAATAACCTTATCTGTTGCCTGGATGGTGTTGATTGCCATCGAACTTCTTGCTCAGAGCCCTGGTTTAGGGTCATTTGTCTGGGAAGAATTTCAAAATGGAGCCAATGATTCGAATTCCAAAATAATTGTGGCCATGTTCGTTATAGGAATCATAGGCTTCTTACTTGACAGGATCATGCTTACCATTCAAAAATTAATCTCCTTCAACAAAAACGAAGGGAACTAAAATAAAATTCATGGCCTATTTAGAACTTAAGAATGTACAGAAAAGCTATGGTCAAGGTATCGGAAGCCAAAGCGTACTGCAAGACATTAACCTTGAAATTGAAGAAGGAGAATTCGTTGCGATAGTAGGGTTTTCTGGTAGTGGAAAAACAACTCTGGTCAATCTTATCAGCGGCTTACAAGAACCGAGCTCAGGTGAAATTCTTTTTAAGGGGATTCCTGTATCTGGAACAAGCCATGAACGAGGTGTAATTTTTCAAAATTATTCATTACTGCCTTGGCTGACCGTCTATCAAAATGTATGGATTGCGGTAAAAGAATCTTTCCCAAACAAAGGTAAAAAGGAGCGAGACGAAATAGTCAGATCTTATCTAGATATGGTGAATCTCAGCCCCGCAATCGACAAACGCCCAAAAGAACTTTCGGGAGGTATGAAACAAAGAGTTGCTGTGGCCAGAACCTTGGCAATGGATCCTGAAATGATCCTTATGGACGAACCGCTTGGAGCACTGGATGCTTTAACCAGAGGGAACCTCCAGGATGAAATCCTGCACATCTGGGAAAAAAACAAAAGAACGGCCTTACTCATAACAAACGATGTGGATGAAGGAATATATATGGCTGACAGGATTATACCGCTTATACCAGGACCTAACGCAACCTTAGGGCCTGAATTCAAAATCAACATCAAACGTCCTAGAGATAAAACAGCATTGAACGACAACCCCGAATTTAAAAAGATCAGAAATGAGATCATTGCGTATCTAATGAAAATTGGGAATGAAAGCAATGAATCGAATGAATCTTCATACATCCTGCCAGATCTGGAACCAAAGGATCTCAGATGGGATTTTCGCTCAAAATTAAAACTATCATAAAAAATAATATCATGGAAAAAGGATTTGCTCCTGCAGATATTATGCTTGATCTGCAAAATCTAAAAAAAGTTTACCCAACACCAAAGGGAGATTATATAGTTCTTGAAAATTTGAACTTACAAATCAAAAAAGAGGAATTTGTAACCATAATTGGACACTCAGGTTGCGGTAAAACGACAATGTTATCAATGATCGCCGGCCTAAACCCAATATCTGATGGAAAAATATCTATCCTCGGATCAGCAATTAGAGGACCTGGGCCTGATCGCGGTGTTATTTTTCAGGCACCTAGCCTGATGCCATGGCTTACAGCTATGGAAAATGTAATGCTGGGTGTTAAACAGGTATTCCCTCATGCCAATCGAAAGCAACGGGCAGATATCTGTAAATATTACTTAAGCCGTGTTGGTTTAGAAGGGTCTTTTCATAAAAAAGCTGCGGCCTTATCACAGGGAATGCAGCAAAGGGTTGGTATAGCTCGCGCTTTTGCCATCAAACCAAGAGTACTGCTTCTTGATGAACCATTTGGCATGCTTGATTCACTTACCAGAGGAAACCTGCAAGATGTACTTATTGAAATCTGGAACAAAGAGAAAATAACTGCTGTCATGATTACGCATGATGTGGATGAAGCAATTTTTCTGGCAGATCGTGTGGTCATGATGACAAGTGGCCCCAAAGCCAAGATAGGTGATATCCTTAAGGTTGATTTTGAAAGACCAAGAACCCGTAAAACTGTTATCGAACACCCTGATTACTATAATTATAGAAAATACCTTATTGACTTTTTAGAACATTAACTCAACAAAATATTAAAAAAATGAAAACAAAATTATTATTTGCCCTTTTGCTGTTTATAAGTATAAATGCAACGGCACAGTTTACAATTGACGGTGAATTCAGACCACGAACAGAATACAGACATGGTTACGGAACGTTAATCGCTAAAGATGCAGATCCGGGATATGGTATTTCAACAAGGGCCAGACTAAACTTCGGATTTAAAAAAGACAATTACAGTTTTTATATGAGTCTACAAGATGTGCTAGTATGGGGAGAGAACCGACAAATTCTTCCTAAAGATTTAAATAATTCCTTCGCTGTTTTTCAAGTTTGGGCCAAGATCGATTTTAGCGAAACCTGGAATACCAAAATTGGTAGACAAGTTCTTTCATATGATGACCAACGGATCATGGGTGGATTAGATTGGGCACAACAAGGCAGAAATCACGATGCCATATTGATCAAACACAAAAAAGATGACTTCCTTTTAGACCTCGGATTTGCCTATAATCAGGACTATGATAATATTTCAGGATTTCAGTCAGTGGGAAATGCTTATAACACCAAAGGTTTCTTCTCCTATAAAACAATGCTTTATGGTTATATGAAAAAAACCTGGACCAGTTTTTCTGCAAGTCTTTTGTTTTTGAACAACGGTTTTCAAAATTTCGAAGATGACCTGGTTACGGCAGATGGCATCAGTAATCTTCAAACATTCGGAACCCATTTGAATTGGAAGAAGGGCAAATTTGGAGCCAGCTCAAATCTGTTTCTTCAGACGGGTGAACGACAAGGGAAAATTAGTGTTAAAGGAGCCTATTTAGCTAGTCTTGACCTCTCATTCAAACTGTCAGATAAAATTGGATTAGGACTTGGCTCGGAAATTATCAGTGGAAATGATGCTGAAGCCGGAGAAACCGGAGCTTTCTTTCCATTGTATGGTACAAATCACAAATTTAACGGATTTATGGATTATTTCTATGTAGGTAATCATGCCAATTCGATTGGATTGTTTGATGTGCATCTTGGTGCGAATTTTAAGATTTCTGAAAAATCAGGTTTGCTGGTTAAAGTGCTTAATTTCTCAGGAGAAAAAGCCCTTCCAAGTGGAGATAAATCATTAGGTACTGAACTAGATTTAGTCTACACCCATAAATTCAAAGGATTTCTGATAAAAGGTGGCTATTCACATATGTTTGCCTCTGACGGCATGTACGAATTAAAAGGTCTCGACAAAGGTTTGGCGGCAGACACCCAAAATTGGGCCTGGGTTATGCTTGTTTTAAAACCGAAAATCCTAAATTAGATGCATAAAACCTATGCATTTATCAGTCAATGCATAGGTTTTATATTTTTTCTCAAACAAGGTAAAAATACGTACATTTGGTCTTTGGTATAAACAAACAGAATTTTGGAAAATAAAATAACTATTGCCCTTGTCGATGACCATATGCTGGTTAGAAACGGAATCAAATCTTTACTGGAAGAAGAACGAGATTTACACGTTATCGCAGAAGGCTCAAATGGTTATGAAGCCATTGAAATAGTGGAAAAACATAAACCTGATATTCTGATCATTGATGTTCGTATGCCTGAATTAAATGGCATCGATGCCGTTCAAAAAATTCAAGAAAAAGGTAACAAGTCCAGATCAATTGTACTTTCAATGCATGACTCTGAAGAATATATTCTACAGTCAATAAAAGCTGGAGCTTTTGGTTATCTTTTAAAAGACACGGATAAAAAAGAATTCATAAAAGCTATCCATACCGTGCATTCCGGAGAGAAGTATTTTAGTGGAGATATTTCTAATATCATCGTTTCCAACTTACTTCAAAATGATAATACGTCTAAGGTTTCAACCAGTTCAAATCAAAATGATGATCCATTCAGCCTTACAAAAAAGGAAAAGCAAATCCTAAAATTAATCCTGACAGGAAAGACCAACTCAGAAATTTCTGATGCATTGCAAAACAGCAAAAGAACAATAGAAACACATCGTTTTAATCTTATGAAGAAAATGAATGTGAAAAACCTGATCGAGCTTTCAACAAAAGCTTCTCAATTTGGCTTAAATTAAAACCTAAATCTTCCATTTTAAGACTTTGTCAATATATACCTCAATTAATATGGATATATCAATATTAGGCAGGCATTTTTGAATTATAATTTCTAAGTATTTATACGTATTTATGTAATTTAGCAACTAGTTAAATCTACATGACTATGGCTGTTCAAAAGTCTTATAAATCAACTTGTTCCTATTGTGGTGTTGGCTGCGGTATCATTGTTCATAAGGATACCAAAGACAATCTCTCTATTCAAGGAGATCCGGATCACCCTGTGAACAAGGGAATGCTATGTTCCAAGGGAATGAATTTGAATTATGTTGTACAAAACACTTCGGAAAGAATTCTATATCCTGAAATGCGCTGGAACAGAAATCACCCAATGCAGAGAGTGTCCTGGGATGTAGCTCTTAAAAGAGCTACTGCCATATTTAAATCATTAATAAATAAATACGGCCCTGACAGTGTTGGTTTTTATATTTCAGGTCAATGCCTGACAGAAGAATACTATATCATTAACAAACTCGCAAAGGGCTTTATTGGAACTAACAATATTGATACGAATTCCAGACTTTGTATGAGCTCTGCAGTTGTTGGATACAAAAAAGCAGTTGGAGAAGATTCTGTCCCTATTTCGTACGAAGATATCGAACTTGCAGACTGCTTTATGATCGCTGGTGCAAACCCTGCCTGGTGCCACCCCATTTTATTTAGAAGATTAGAAAAACACAAAGAAGATAATCCCAAAGTAAAGATCATAGCTGTAGATCCCAGAAAAACGGCTACTACCGCAATGGCTGATCTACATCTTCAGATCATCCCCGGGACAGATGTAGTCTTGTTTAATGCAATTGCCAAGAGACTTATAGAAAAGAATAAAATTGACAAGCGGTTTATTAAGAACCATACTGATAATTTCGAAGCCTTAAAAGAGCTGGTTTTTAAGACCTCATTGAGCCAGGCAGCAAAAATTTGCGGCATTACAGTTAATGAAATTAAAAAAGCTGCTCAATATATTGGTCATTCGATGAATTTCATCAGTATGTGGACCATGGGGTTGAATCAAAGTGTGATCGGCGTAGACAAAAATGTCTCATTACTTAATATTTCCTTATTGACAGGACAAATCGGAAGACCTGGAGCGGGCCCTTTTTCATTAACTGGTCAACCGAATGCGATGGGTGGAAGAGAAGTTGGTGGCATGGCTAACTTATTAGCGGCTCATAAAGACCTTTCAAATGACTTACACAGAAAAGAAGTACAAGATTATTGGGGCAGCAACGAAATCCAAAAAGAGCCGGGCTTAACGGCTACAGAGATGTTTGATGCGCTTCATGAAGGCAAACTCAAAGCCATATGGATCGTTTGTACAAACCCTGTAGTTAGCCTTCCGGAATCCAAAAAAGTTGAAGCCGCTTTGGAAAAAGCCAAATTCGTCATTGTTCAGGATATCTCCCATGATTCGGAAACCTGCAAATATGCTGACTTGTTGCTACCCGCAGCTGGATGGTTAGAAAAAGAAGGCGTCATGACAAATTCTGAAAGAAGGTTAAGTTATCTGGAAAAAGGAGTAGAACCTCCCGGAGAGGCCCTTCCCGATGCTGAAATCTTTGCCAGATTTGCTCAGGAAATGGACTATAAAGGCTTTAATTATGAAAATTCAAGCGACATTTTTGATGAGCATTGCAGGCTTACTAAAAATACAAATATTGATATTTCAGGTCTTAGTTACGATCGACTAAAAAAAGAAGGCAGCAAACAATGGCCGGTTCCTGACAAAGAACATCAGGGCACACCCAGGTTATTTACTGATCGAAAATTCTACACACCAAACGAGAAGGCCCAATTTAACATCCCTAAACAAACGATAAATCAATCAGAAAAGGTTTCAAAAGAATATCCACTGATACTAACTACAGGCAGAATCAGAGACCAATGGCATACCAGAACCAGAACAGGTAAAGTTAAAAAATTAGGTACTCATATTCCAAAACCTTTTCTTGAAATGAATAGTGTTGATGCTTATGAGCGAAAGATTAAAGATGGAGATGTTGTCATTATTAATAACCCAAGAGGTGAAGTGAGGGTGACCGCCCAACTAAGTTTTGAGATCAGAAAGGGTGTTGTTTTTATGCCTATGCATTGGGGAAAGATTCTCAATAATGATTTTGGCCGAGCAAATAATCTTACCAATAACCTGATCGATCCCGTATCAAAAGAGCCCGATTTTAAATTTAGCGCCGTTGAAGTAAATAAGTTTGAAAAACCAGTGCAAAAAATATGCGTAATTGGCGCCGGAGCCGCTGCTTACAGATTTGTACAGTCTTACCGTGAAGCAAATGAGACAGATGAAATTATCATATTTTCAAGAGAAGCTGAACCCTTCTATAACAGAGTCCTTTTGCCAGAATATGTTAGTGATGAATTATCCTGGGAAGCACTGAAAAAAATCAAAAAAGGAGAAATAGATAAACTAAAATTAACATTGCATCCTGAAATCTCTGTCAATCATGTTGATAAAAAACATAAGGTAATTACTGATAGTTTGGGTCAGGAACATTCTTATGACATACTGATTATGGCTATGGGAAGCCGTGCCTTTGTTCCTTCAAATGCACAATTAGAGCAACCCGGAAGGTTCACTCTGAGAAACAGATTAGATGCTGAAAGATTAAAAAAACACCTTAACAATACAAATTTAAATCCTGCAGAACAGCATGTAGTCATAGTTGGTGGTGGTCTTCTAGGATTAGAATTAGCAGCAACGCTGAATAAAAAGAACATACAGATCACCATTATCCAAAGAGCTTCAAGACTTATGGAGCGACAACTTGATCTGGTTGCAAGTAGAATTTTAGCAGAGGACGTTCAAGAAAGAGGAATTCAAATCTATTTTGACAATGAAGTAAGCACCGTGTTCCAAGATAACAAACCAAATTCTTTAGAAGTAACACTTAAGACAGGTAAGGTTATTTACAGCAATGCTATTGTATATGCGATAGGCACTATTCCCAATGTTGAAATTGCAAAAAGCGCAAAAATTGATTGCAGAAGAGGTGCCATAGTCAATCAGCACATGCAAACTAACGATCCGTCTATATTCGCCTTGGGCGAAATAGCAGAATTCAACAATTCCCTTTACGGTATAACCTCAGCAGCTGAACAACAAGCAGATATCGCAGTTAAATATCTTCTTGGTGACTTAAGCAGCATTTATAACGGTTCTGTTTTAATGAACATTCTTAAATTCGAGGACCTGGATCTTTGCAGCATAGGAACAGTCAATATCCCAAAAAATGACAATAACTATGAAGAAGTCGTCTTTACGGATTTGAATAAGCGGTATTATAAAAAATGTATTATTCATAATGATCGACTGATTGGAGCAGTGCTCATAGGCGACAAAAATGAATTTGCTGAATACAAGACATTAATTGAAGAAAGAATTGAGCTGGGTGACAAGAGAGATGAGATTTTAAGGTCAAATGAAGTATCAGAACCTGTTAAAGGAAAACTTGTTTGCTCCTGTAGTCAAATTGGACAGGGAAATTTAGAAGAAACAGTTCTTTCAGGTTGTTCAGATTTTAATGAATTATGCAAACTGACTGGTGCCGGGTTAGGATGTGGAAGCTGTAAACCCGAAGTTAAAGATATATTCAGTCAAACCGTCTCGTCAAGAGTTTTAACCGTTTAATATTATGAGTGAGTTGAAAAGAATATTTGTAAAAGGTGGCATACTTTCACCTAATGAATTAAAACAAATTATTCACCATGCAAAATCCTTAGGACTTGATGCATTGCATTTTGGATCAAGACAGGACATCATTCTTCCTGCACATATTGAGAATAGTAATGGTTCGGAAATCGTAAACAAAAAAAATTTCAATACGGTTGCCGATACTGATCTGCAAAACATTGTTTGCTCCTATGTTTCCGCCGATATTTTCCCTTCTACAACCTGGCTGAACGGCTCAACTTACCTTTATATCCTGGAAAGCTTTAAACACCAGCCAAAAATAAAAATAAACATCACAGATCCTGAACAAGGCCTGACTCCCCTATTCAGTGGAGAATTAAATTTCATTGCCTCCCCCCATGAAGATTACTGGTATTTGCATCTAAATTTGTCACATTGGGAGGAGCCGGTATATTACCCTGTCTTGATTTATAGTTGGGATATTTCAAAAATATCTCAAGCGATAGAAGAAACATGTCGGGATGCCGAAGATGTGGAGGAATTATTTTTATTGGTCAATGATATTGTTGAAGCAAATAATCGAACAATAGAAAAAGAGCTGATAGTTCCATACAAGCCCTTCCCTTATTATGAAGGTATGAACAAAATGGGCATCAAACAATACTGGTTAGGCCTTTATTGGCGTAACAACAAATATTACTTGAACTTTCTTAAAGAGTTTTGTGACTTTTGCCTTGAAAACAGGATTGGAAAAATTTGCATTACTCCTTGGAAATCGTTTATCGTCAAAGGTATTCCAACTGAAAGCAAATTACTCCTTGAAAAATTTCTTGGCAAATCAGGAATCAACGTCAGACATTCGCTTCTTGAATTGAATTGGCATCTTCCCGTAGCAGACGAAGAGGCTTTAGCTTTGAAAAAATTCATCGTAATGAATTTTGACCAAAACGACATAAGCACATATGGACTTACCTTTGCAATTGTTACTAGAGCTACCCGAAAAATCTACTTTACTTCCATTGTTATCGAAAAGAATAAAGTTCCTGATATGATGAAACAATATACAGTAAGGCCCACTTACAATGTATTGTTTAGTGAAAAATTTGATCCAAATTCTCAAAAATATCAGATTTATGCACAGGATGTTGATCAAATAGAACTACCTGGGCTACTTATGGAGTTAAGTAAACTTTATTTTGAACAATTAGGAGAAAACGAAGATGATGGCCCTAGCCATAAAGAAGATGAAGCACCTGAGAAAAAGCAGGTTCACCAATGTTCAAATTGTTTAACTGTCTATGATACAGATTTTGGAGACTCTTTAAATGAAATACTTCCAGGAACATCTTTTGAAGATCTTCCGGACGACTACCTTTGTTCAGTTTGTGCTTCAGCAAAGGAAGCCTTTATAATGGCTACTATCTAAAAAAAGTTAATCAGTCTTTTTGATCTTGATCATTTCTTTGGTAATCTCATTCATTTTTGACACTTTTTCTTCAAAATCACCTTTGATGGTTTTCCTATAACTGTTTAAATTCTCAACCAATTCATTTAGGTTTTCAGGAAGAATTTCTTCGAAAAACTGCCTTAACCTCTTGGCCGCAGTTGGTGATTTACCATTGGTCGAAATTGCAATTTTGACATTTCCTTTGGTGACGATCCCTCCCATGTAAAAATCACAATAGGTTGGGTTATCAGCTAAATTCACTAATATATTTTCTTTTTTGCAATCATGATATACCTGTAGATTAACATCGAGATCATCAGTAGTGGCGATGACCATCTGTCTTCCTTTTAAATAACTGGTTTTATAGGCATCCTCCACTAAGGAAACATGATGTCCTTTGGCAAGAGAAATAACTTCCGGTATAAATGCTTTTGAAACCATGGTAACATTGGCAGATGGACTGGATTTCAAAAGAAAGGTTAATTTCTCCAAACCCACATTTCCTCCTCCTACAATCAGCACGTCTAATACAGCAACTTTTAAAAATACAGGATACAATTCATTTTTTTCCAAACCAAACAATTTTAATTTATACTCTTTACTGAGAAAAACAGATGCGGCCTCAAAAATACTTGAATTTTATCAAAAGTCGAACCTGAATATTTCAATATTATTCATTCAATCCACAAAAGCATGATGAAAATCATAAAAAATACTGGACTTTACTTTTACATTTACCAGACTTTAACTTGAAAAAATAGAGAATGAAGAATCTAGTTCTAGGAAATGAAGCATTGGCACAAGGCGCCATTGACTCTGGTATTTCAGGAGTCTACGCCTATCCCGGGACACCTTCTACAGAAATAACTCAATATATTCAGAAGTCTAAAGTCGCCAAAGAGTGCGGTATACGTTCCAACTGGTCTGTCAACGAAAAGACTGCGATGGAGGCGGCTCTTGGTATGTCCTATTGTGGCAAAAGATCCCTTACCGTAATGAAACATGTCGGGTTGAATGTAGCTTCGGATGTATTTATGAATATGTCAGTTTCGGGAATTAACGGTGGACTGGTTGTAGTAGTGGCAGATGATCCGGCGATGCACTCCTCACAAAATGAACAGGACTCTCGTTTTTATGGAAAGTTTGCCAAGGTTCCTATTTTGGAACCCTCAAATCAGCAAGAGGCTTACAATATGATGCACTATGCGTTTGATCTTTCTGAAAACACGCAGCTTCCTGTTTTATTGCGAATGGTGACTCGCCTGTCACATTCACGTTCAGGGGTTACATTTAAAGAAAGAAGGGCGCAAAATGGTATTCAGTTACCTGTAAATACGGATCGTTTTGCTCTGGTTCCTTCAAATGCAAGGAAACAATATGATAAATTGGTGCATAAAAAAAATGATTTATTAGCCGCTTCTGAAAAATCTCCATTTAATAAAATAGGGCAACATAAAGATCGTTCTCTAGGTATTGTCGCCTGCGGTATTGGGTACAATTATGTGATGGAAAACCTGGCCGATGACCTGGAATTCTTTTCGTTGCTAAAAATATCTCAATATCCGATACCCAAAGAAAAACTTAAAAAATTATATAAGGATTGTGACGAAGTGCTAGTTGTAGAAGAAGGGTATCCTTTGGTGGAAGAATTAATTCATGATTATTTTGATGAAAATCAAAAAGTTACGGGAAAACTTAGTGGCCACCTGCCGCTTACCGGTGAACTGACTCCTAATATAGTTGCCAAAGCTATTGGTTTATACAGAAAGGAGCCGGCCCCTGTTTCAGATCTTGTTGTTGGAAGACCTCCGCAACTTTGTGAAGGGTGCGGGCACATTGATCTTTTTAACGTTATACAGGAGATACTCCCTGAAATAGGACAAAAAAAAGTATTTGGTGATATCGGTTGTTACGCTCTTGGGGCATTGACACCTCTGAAAACGATCAATACACTCATTGACATGGGAGCTTCGATTACTATGGCCAAAGGAGCTGCAGATGCCGGCATTGAAAATGCTATTGCCATTATAGGTGATTCAACCTTTACCCATTCTGGAATGACGGGTTTATTAGAGGCCATTAATGACCAGTCTCCGATTACGGTCATTATTTCAGATAATTCTACGGTCGCCATGACAGGTGCACAGGAATCAGCGGCCACGGGTCGCCTTAAAGAGATTTGTCTTGGGCTTGGAGTCCCACCTGATCATTTAAAAATAATAGTGCCTTTAAAAAAGAATTTTGCTCAAAATCTCGAGCTTATGAGAAAAGAAATCCATTATAAAGGTGTATCCGTTATCATATCGGAAAGACCCTGTGTAAGACTAAGCAGGGACAGTAAAGAACAAATCAAACAAAAAATAGCCTCTCTTAACTAAATCTACATTATGAAGTCTAATATCATCTTATCCGGAGTTGGTGGACAAGGGATTCTTACCTTGGCTTCCATTATTGATACTGCAGCGCTTTATCAAAATCTTTTTGTCAAACAATCTGAAGTTCATGGAATGAGTCAGCGCGGAGGAGCCGTGCAATGCCATGTCAGGATCTCAGATAAACAGATTTATTCTGACTTGATCCCTGAAGGGGAAACTGACCTGATCTTATCAGCAGAACCAATGGAGCTTTTAAGACATATCCCCTTTCTTAAAAAAAATGGTTGGATCATCACTGATTCAAGCACTTTTGAAAACATCGTGAACTATCCTGATAAGCACGACTTGTACAAACAGATAAAAACGCATTATAACCACATCATCATTAACGCCAAAAGTTGTGCAAAAGACATGGGGAACTCTAAGGTCTGTAATATGATCTTACTAGGTGCTGCGTCTGAACACCTTCCTCTCGAGGAAGAAAAATTACTGCGGGCCATCAGGCATCTTTTCAAAGATAAAAGTGAAAAGATCATTTTAAAAAATATTGAAGCCTTTAAAGAAGGGCAAAAAAAGGCAAAAGATTTTATCAATTTTGTCTACTAAATTCAAGGCGCTCAATATCCTTCATATGACTCGAGATAACCTTAGAAAGAAGCATCACGCCTTTTTCTATAGTATCTTTAGGCATATTGGAAAAGGATAATCTTAAATGGTCATCTTTTATATTGTCAGGATCAAAGGTTCTGCCTGTAACGAAAATGACCCCTTTATTTAAACAGTCTGTAAACAAAGAAGTCGCCTTGATGTTATCCGGCAAGCGAAGCCACATATAGAATCCGCCCTGAGGCTCAACCCATTGTATGCCCTTTGGCATATGCTTTTTCAGACTTTTCTGAAGGATATTTTTCCTTTCGCTGTATTCCTTTCTTAAAAAATTGAGATAAGGTTCCAGATAGCCCCCAATGATGAATTCGTTGGCAAGAATTTGCATAAAATTAGACGTACAGGCATCGAGAGCCTGCTTTATAGACTCGGCCTTTTCGAATATTTCAGGGGAAGATAACATATATCCCAACCGGAAACCAGGGCCAAGTATTTTTGAGAATGATCCGGTATATATGATCTCAACATTATGACCACCATATGATTTAATGGGTTTCGTTAGCATTTCATCTCTTGGATCAAAATACAGGTCTCCATAGGCATCGTCTTCAATTAATATAATGTCCGTTCCTGATAAAACATCCAGTAGGGCCCTTCTTCGTTTCTCAGAATAAATGATCCCTGCAGGGTTATGAAAATTAGGAGTTATATAAAGAAATTTAGGTGGCGTTTTTAATGAATCAATTACATTTTTTAAAGCCGAAATGTCAATTCCGTCAGCATCTATAGGGATCCCAATAATCTTTGCTCCATACGTTTCAAATACCGAAATAGCACCAACAAAACAAGGCCTCTCAGTTAAGATAACGTCTCCCTCATTCACAAACTCCTGCGTGATAATACTTATGGCCTGCAATGAGCCTGTTGTAATTAGAATCTTGTCGTTTTTTACAGGTAATCCTTTCCTTAGCATTATTTTTTGCAGAGATCCCACCAAAGGCGGATATCCTGATGTTGGACCATATTGAAAACAAAGTTTCTTTAAATGATGGCTTACATTGTTATAAACCTCATCTATTTCTTTAACAGGAAAAAGGTTGTTATTTGGCATTCCGCCGGCAAAAGAAATCAAACCCTCCCGGGAAGACTGTTTCATTAATAATTTAATGTCTTCCGAGTGCATTGAATTAACAGCTCGCGAGAATTCATACATACTACCTAAACTTAGATTACGCTATTCAAAGTAAGCACATTTTAAGCTTAAAAGACTTGATAAATATCAGCTAATGCGTCATTTTTTTTGCCTTATTTTACTTACACCAATATTGAATCCTTATGCTGCACGAAAAACTACTCAAACCTTCAAGTATTGCAGTCATTGGTGGCTCTGATCATATTGACCATATAGGAGGGAGCGTTCTCAAGAACCTAATCGATCATGGGTTTAATGGACAGCTATTTGTTGTTAACCCTAAAAGAGATATCGTTCAAGGTATCCCATCATTCATTGATGTCACTCTCTTGCCTCAAACCGATCTTGCCATCATAGCCATACCGGCTAAAGACATACTTGAAGTAGTCAAAGAGTTAGTCGCAAAAAAGGAAACCAAGGGTTTCATTATTTACGCTGCCGGTTTCTCAGAGCTTGATGATACGGGCGCCGCCATTGAAAAAGAAATCACTGAACTGATAAGTACAGCTGGAGGAAGTCTTTTGGGGCCGAATAATATTGGTATGATCAATGAGCATTATGCCGGAATTTTTACAAGACCACTTCCCTTGATGGATAAAAAAGGAGTAGATTTTATATCAGCTTCCGGGGCAACAGCCGTATTTACTTTAGAAGCTGCCAAGCAGATTGGATTGCGTTTCTCAAACCTGTTCACAGTTGGAAACAGTGCCCAAATCGGCGTAGAAGATGTATTGGAACACTTGGATGAAACATTCATACCAGAAGAAAGCAGTCTGGTTAAAATCCTGTATCTGGAAGGCATTAAAAACCCTGCGAAACTACTTAAACATGCACTTTCATTAAGGCAAAAAGGTTGCGACATAGTCGCACTAAAATCTGGTGTCACCGAAAAAGGAAACGCCGCTGCAGCCTCTCATACGGGTGCCATGGCCAACTCGGACCTCTTCGTACAAGCCTTGTTTAATAAGGCTGGAATCATTAGATGTCGAAGTCGGTATGAACTGATTACTTTTGGAGCGATATTACAAATAACCCAATTAAAACTCAAGAATTTTGCTGTGATCACCCATGCCGGAGGTCCGGGAGTTATCGTAACAGACACACTTACACAAAACGGTCTTTTTGTACCTGATCTCGATGACAAACATCAGAATGCCCTCAAGCAGCTTTTATACCCTGGGGCGGCTACCGCAAATCCGATTGACATTCTCGCTACAGGCACAGCAGAGCAATTGGAACAGGTTATGGTTTATTGTGAGGATGACCTAGAGGAGATTGACGCCATGATTGTTATTTTTGGAAGTCCTGGTTTGGGAAGCGTGAAGGAGGCCTATCAGGTCATCCATAACATGATGCAAACTTGCAGTAAACCAATATTCCCCATTTTTCCATCTGTGGTCAATGTACAAGAAGAGATCAACCTATTCATGCAGAAAGGTCATATGGCATTTTCGGATGAATACATTTTTGCAAAAAGTCTCGCTAAAATTATGGGCAATAAGACACTCGTTATTGAACCTTATCAAAACCCAAATGTTAACGATGCCAAAATAAGATCTCTGATCAATGGTTTCACTGATGGATTCCTAGGACCACAGCAAGCAAACACATTGATGGAATTAGCCGGGATCCATACGCCCGGACAAGTGCTTGTAAAAACAGAAAATGAATTGTTTCAAGCGGCTAAAATTTTGCATTATCCCTTGGTTCAAAAAATCATAGGGCCTCTGCACAAAAGTGATCAACAAGGGGTTATTGTTAACGTTGCAAACGATGTTGAATTAATCCATAACTTTAAAAAACTGATGCGAATTGATGACGTTACCGGGGTTATGGTTCAGGAAATGATCAAAGGAAAAGAGGTTTTTATAGGCGCTAAAAGAGAAACTGGTTTTCCACCATTGATCATGTGTGGTGCCGGTGGAATCTATATAGAAGCACTTAAGGACCATCAGAGCGTCTTAGCACCAATCGGAAAAACCGAAGCCATTGGTATGGTCAGCAAACTTAAAATCAAACCCATTCTTGAAGGGATGAGAGGTGAACCATCCAGTAATTTGGAAGCCTTTTACGATGCCATACAAAAAGTGTCAAATTTGCTGGAAATTGCGCCTGAAATTACTGAATTGGATCTCAATCCTTTGATCCTGACAGAACAGGATATTATTGCTGTGGATACCCGAATAAAAATAGAAAAATAAAAGATCAAAGTGTCACAACTTCTCCTTTTTCATCGGAAGCATCACTACCCAAATAAAATGAGTGGTCACGGTAGATTATTCTTTTCTTAGCCTTTTCAATGAGCGGATTGGAAATTGCTTCGATAATATCATGAAAGGTCGAAAAATTGCTGTCAAAAAAAACGATGTCACCATCTTTAATTTCATCCGAAATAGCTTTAAAAATCACTCCTTTAGAAGAAGGTAATTTCAGTTTCAACTGCTCAAAAAATTGTTCATTTTCTCCCAAATAAACCCAAGTATCAAGTTTTAACTGAGCTTTTGAGCTACCCGGGGCCGAAATCGATTTTAAAGAAATGATGGTATTGATCAAGGCATCAATCAGAATATATAATGCGGTATTATTTGGAAAATGCTTCTTATAAAAGATACTGAGTGCCCCATAAAAATTACTTAAGTAAAATTTGTCTTTAACGGTACTTTCTCCTTTAAAATGTAAAACTTTGCAGCTTCCTACATAGTAGTTTTTATAGCCTGCTTGACTGATGCGATAACTCAAATCAATATCTTCACCATACATAAAGAAGTCCTCGTCGAATCCTCCCACTTCTTCATACACCCTCTTTTTTATAAACATAAACGCACCTGTCAGTATATCTACCTCTGCTGTGGTTTCCTTTTGAAGATGGTTGGCGTAATAATACTTGGAAAAACCCAGGAGCTTGGCTCCTGCCACTTTTAGATTTGGGAAATTCCTCTTGCTTTCAGGAAGAAATTTACCCGATCCGTCCATAAACTGAACCCCTGCTGCGCCGAAGAAAGTTTGACTTTCGCTAAAATCTAGCATGTCAGACAGGGTCGTTTCACTTATGACGGTATCAGGATTTAAAATAAGCACATAGTCTCCCTTCGCCATAGCAACACCTCTGTTATTGGCTTTTGAAAAACCTAGGTTTTCAGTATTACGCAAACATGCAACCTCGGGAAAATCCTTTTGCAGCATTTCACTGCTGCCATCTACGGAATTATTATCCACAACGATGATCTCGACTTTGTCAATTATATCAGAACTCAAAATACTGCTAATACAGTTTTTCAAGAAATACCTGGCGTTAAAATTGACAATTATAATAGAGATGCTGACCAATCGAAGTAGATTTTCGGTAAAAATATGACAATTTCTTATTTAGTCAAGACATAGCTCTATATTTGTGTAGCATAATTAATACTCATGAAATCAGCTACTGTCAGAGAACTCAAATCAGAACTTCAGGAAAGGTCTCCTAAGGAGATTCTGGACCTGTGTTTAAGGTTGTCACGATTTAAAAAAGAAAACAAAGAGTTGCTCACTTACTTACTTTTTGAATCGGCCGATGAACAAGCCTATATTGAAAGTGTCAAGGAAGGAATCGATGAAAGATTTGAGCTCGTCAATCGAAAAAGCCCTTATTTCCTTAAAAAAAGTATTCGCGCTGTTCTCAATCATACAAAAAAATACATCCGGTATTCCCAAAGTAAGGAAACGGAATTGGAACTACTGATCTATTTTTGCCAGAAACTAAATGCCTTCGAACCTTCCATCCACAGAAACAGAAAAGTAGAAACGATTTATTACCGCCTTATTGAAGAATGTAGAAAGAAAACAGGTGCACTTCACGAAGACTTACAATACGATTATTTCAGAGAATTGGAAGGCTTGCAAAAGTAAGCTTCAATAAAACTAACAGGGTCAATATTTAGTTTAGATTATTGTTTTTTTTACCTTAGCCTATCTAAAAATTCCCTTTATGAAATATTATGCTATTGTCCTTATTTTTTTATTGAGTTTAACAGCCTTTTCTCAGGAAAATGTAAACTATCAAAAGCCTTCGAAAGAGATACTTGACCTTGTTGATGTGGAAAGAGCTCCAGGGGTTCTTTTTGACGATAAGAAAGAATTTATGATCCTTTTGTATCGAGATGCTTATAAATCTATACAGGAATTATCGCAGGAAGAAATGAGGCTGGGTGGTCTTCGCATAGATCCTAAGACCAATATTGGAAGTCGAACTACGTATTATAACAATATTAAGATCAAAGATCTAAAGGGTAAAGGCAATCAACCAACTGAAGTTTCAGGGATGCCTGAAAATCCCAGGTTAGCCAATTTTTCATTTTCTCCAGACGAAAAAATGCTTTCCATGACACATACTACAAGTGAAGGTGTTGAGCTTTGGGTGATAGAAGTAGAATCGGCGAAAGCCATAAAACTCACAGAAGCAACGATCAATGCGAACTTAAGAGATGTGATTAATTGGTTTGAAGACGGAAAAAATTTATTGGTTAAAATGATACCATCCTCCAAACAGGAACTGATCAATACCAAAACAGCTGTTCCATCAGGGCCTACGATATCTCTAAATGAAGGAAAAAAAGCACAGAACAGAACTTATCAGGACCTGCTCAAAAATAAAACTGATGAATTTAATTTTGAGCAACTGGCATATGCAGAATTAGTTAAAGTGTCACTTGACGGCAAACAGGAAAAATGGCTCGCAAGTGATATGTTTACGAATATTAATTTTTCACCAGACGGAAACTATGTGATGGTGACTACCATCAAAAAACCGTTTTCATATTTGGTACCCTATTACCGGTTTCCTTCAGAAACTGTTATATACGCTAAAAACGCACAAAAAATTCAATCGGTGGTCAATGTTCCGCTGATAGAGGACCTTCCTAAAGGATTTATGGCGGTCAGAAAAGGGAAAAGAAATTTTTCATGGAGAGCTGACCAGGCCGCTACGCTAGTTTACGCGGTGGCGCTGGATGACGGAGATCCACAAAAAGAAGTTCCTTTTCGGGATGAGATCTTTGAATTAGAAGCCCCTTTTAATAGCACCCCCAAAAGCCTTCTTAAAACCATTAACCGCATTTCTCGATTGGAATGGGCCGATAAAAATACAGCCATAGCAAGAGATCGATGGTTTAGTTCAAGAAATGAAAAAACCTATCTGTTTGACCCTAGCGATCCTGGTAAAACTCCAATAGTACTATTCGATAGAAATTATCAGGATGTTTATAGTGATCCGGGGAATTTTGTTAAAAGTCGAAATGAGTTTGGATCAAATGTGGTTCAAATACAAAAAGGAAACGCTTTTTTAGTAGGAAGAGGTTTTACGAAGGATGGTCAGTTTCCGTTTATAGAGAAGTTGGGACTTTCCACAGAAAAAAAGACACGAATTTATACCTCGCCTTATACTGACAAAAAAGAAACCATAAGCGATTATGATCCCAAAAAAAATGAGATGATTACCCGCTTGGAATCACCAAAAATATATCCCAATTATTATACACAAAATCTAAAATCAAAAAAAGCCACTCAGTTGACTTTTTTCCAAAATCCTTTTAAGAGTATACAGAATGTGCATAAAGAGGTGATCAAATATAAAAGAGAAGATGGGATTGACTTATCAGGAACTTTATACCTCCCTGTTGGCTACAACATGGAAAGCAAAGAGAAAATGCCCATGATCATGTGGGCCTATCCAACAGAATTCAAGGATAAAGCAACAGCAGGTCAAAACACCCAAAACCCAAATGAATTTACTTATCCCTATTATGGGTCGATGATATACTGGGTAAGTAAAGGATATGTTGTTTTGGATGATGCCTCTTTCCCTATAGTGGGAGTAGGTAGTGAAGAACCCAATGACTCTTTCAGAAAACAACTGGTTGGCAATGCGAAAGCAGCGATTGACGCAGTGGATCAAATGGGCTATATAGACAGAAATAAAGTAGCAGTTGGAGGCCATAGCTATGGCGCATTTATGGTGGCAAATCTACTTTCTCATTCTGATTTATTCGCGGCGGGTATAGCCAGAAGCGGGGCTTATAACAGAACGCTTACACCCTTTGGCTTCCAAAGAGAAGAAAGATCCTACTGGGAAGCGCCTGAAGTTTATTATACCATGTCACCATTTATGCATGCTGAGAAAATGAAAACACCTCTCTTGCTTATTCATGGAGAAGCTGATAATAATTCTGGTACATATCCTATGCAAAGTGAACGCTATTTTAATGCATTAAAAGGTCTGGGTGCCACAACGCGCCTGGTGATACTCCCCAAAGAAAGTCATGGGTACAGAGCAAAAGAAAGTATTCTGCACTTATTATGGGAACAGGATCAATGGCTGGATAAATACGTTAAAAACAACGATTTGCAAACAACTAAGTAATTTAACTATACCGGATAACTTTTGTTGTCCGGTTTTTTTTCAACTTTTGAGTCCTTGTTCAAATGGCACCCTGTTAAGAATACTTCGACCTAATGTAACCTCATCTGCATATTCAATTTCATCTCCTACCGAGATCCCTCTGGCAATAGTTGTCAAATTGACGTCAAACTTTTGTAGTTGTCTGTAAATATAAAAATTAGTGGTATCACCTTCCATTGTTGAACTCAACGCTAAAATAATCTCTTTGACCCCACCCTGCCCTACTTTTTCAACGAGATTTTCAATGGTAAGATTATGCGGACCAATTCCCTCGATAGGAGATATTTTTCCCCCTAACACATGATATAGGCCCTTAAATTGCGACGTGTTTTCAATGGCCATGACGTCTCTGATATCTTCCACCACACAAATTAGTTCAGGATCTCTCCGAGTATTTGTGCAAATCTCACACAATTCAACATCAGAGATATTGTGACAGTTTTTGCATAACTTGATCTCATCTCTAAAACTTTTCAAAGCCTCAGCAAGGTAACTCGTTTGTTCCTTGGGCTGTTTTAATAAGTGTAATACCAGCCTAAGTGCCGTGCGTTTACCAATTCCCGGTAACTGCGCCATTTCATTGACTGCACTTTCCAATAATTTTGAAGAAAAATCCATGATGCAAATGTAATGTTTTTAATTTTTTACAAGCCGTCTACAAATTCAAAAAGCCTCCATGTCAATTAAATATTTTTAAGTTGATCTCATGTCAAAATCTGTTACTTTTACGGCTCAATTAATAACCATGTCACCTTTTTTACTCTTAGGTATTGTACTGATCTATTTTGCCTTGCTTATTGCTATTACTTATGCAACCTCAAAAGACGATAGCAACCAGGTTTTTTTCAAGGCCAATAGAAATTCTCCCTGGTATATCGTAGCTTTTGGTATGATCGGAGCCTCTCTTTCAGGGGTTACTTTTATTTCAGTACCCGGCTGGGTCAATAGTACACAATTCAGTTATTTACAGATCGTCATCGGTTACTTTCTAGGATACCTTGCTATTGCGATTGTATTACTCCCCCTTTATTATAAAATGAACCTTACTTCTATTTATGAATATC
This sequence comes from uncultured Flavobacteriaceae bacterium, assembly GCA_905479625.1. GTDB lineage: Bacteria > Bacteroidota > Bacteroidia > Flavobacteriales > Flavobacteriaceae > Lutimonas. Next base: position 27,659 of record CAJQNF010000078.1, read on the forward strand.
TCCTGCATAGATTCGGTCCAAAAAGTCATAAAACAGGTGCTTTTTTCTTTTTATTGTCACGGATTTTAATCGCTTCCTTTAGGTTGTTCCTCGTGGTTTCAGTTTTGCAATATTTTATTCTGGATACCTGGCAAATTCCTTTTGAATTCACTGTTGTTCTCTCTGTATTGTTTATTTGGTTATACACCTATAGAGGCGGGATCAAAACGATTGTCTGGACAGATATCTTACAAACATTTTTCATGCTGGCAGCTGTTATTTTTGCTGTGGTCATTCTTCTTCAGCATTTACCCTATAATTTTAGGGAATTTTTAGGATCCGATGATTTTGCTCAATACAGTAAAACTATTTTTTATGAAGATATAAATGACCGTAAACATTGGTTAAAAGGCATACTTGGCGGTATGTTTATTGCAATAGCGATGACGGGGCTTGATCAAGACAACATGCAAAAAAATCTCAGTTGTAAAAACCTTAAAGATGCCCAAAAAAATATCATCTCCCTGGGTTTGGTATTGATACCGGTCAATTTGATCTTTCTCTTTCTTGGCGCACTGCTTTTCACCTATGCTCAAAAGTATCAAGTCGACATCCCAGTCATTGATGGCAAAGTCAAAACGGATTTGCTTTTTCCGAAAATCGCATTAGATCAAGGACTTGGAACCGGTTTTGGTGTTATATTTATTCTAGGACTGATTGCCGCAGCTTATTCAAGTGCAGATAGTGCCCTAACCTCTTTGACGACTTCTTTTAGTATTGATTTCCTGAATATGGATGCAAAAGAAAAGGGGGTAAAAAAGAAATTGCGAAAAAAGATTCACCTGCTATTTTCAGGATTACTTGTACTCATCATAATAGCGTATAGATACCTTCTTCAGGATAATATTATTAGTAGCCTGCTGCAAGTATCATCTTATACCTACGGACCCTTACTGGGGCTTTTCACCTTTGGTCTCTTTACAAAATATAAAATCAATGAAAAGTGGGTTTGGCTGGTAGCCATCTTATCTGTGTTGATGAGCTATATATTAAATACGTATGCTGCATACTTGTTTAATGGCTATAACTTTGGGTATGAAATTTTGATACTGAATGGATCATTTACTTATATCGGACTATTCCTTATCCGTCAAAAAAACAATCAAAGGAAAAATTAACGTATTTTTGAAACATGGAAAAAGACCTCAGCCATTATAGAAAAAATTACGAACGAAATCCATTATTCAGGGAAGATTTACCTAAAAACCCGATGGAGTTATTTCAAAAGTGGTTCCTTGAAGCTGATGAATCTGATGGCTTGGATGAAGCCAATGCCATGAGCGTTTCGACCATTGGCCTTGACGGGTTTCCTAAAACTCGTGTCGTTTTATTGAAAAAAATTACCTGGGAGGGTTTTATTTTTTACACCAACTATAACAGTGAAAAGGGTAAAGCGATCCAGGCGAATCCAAATGTATGTCTGAATCTTTTCTGGCACGGGCTTGAAAGGCAAATCATTATTAAGGGAAAGGCAGAGAAAATTGCGCCCAACCTATCTGATGGATATTTTGAATCAAGACCTGATGGAAGTAAACTTGGTGCCTTGGCCTCTGATCAGAGTCAGGAAATTGAGTCAAGAGAAGCCATGGATTCAAAACTTAAACAATTAGAAGAGACATACGCTCATAAAGAAATTCCCAGGCCGAAACATTGGGGTGGTTATATGGTTAGGCCTGAATCCATAGAGTTTTGGCAGGGAAGGCCAAATAGAATGCATGACAGGATTCTCTATGCCTTGCAGAAAGATTACAATTGGAAAATCTCAAGACTTCAGCCCTAGACTTCATCAAAAATATTGGGGAAAATCAAAAAAATCAGAAATCAAAAATTTAGGTTCTCTAATTTGATTATATTTGATTATAATTGTGATCTATAAAAAATGAAAACACTCTTCATTGTTCGTCATGCCAAATCCTCCTGGAAATACGAAGGCATTAAAGACATAGACCGGCCCCTCAAAAAAAGGGGTATCAACGATGCCTATTTGGTTTCCAAAGTTTTACAAAAAAAGATTGAGACACCTTCTGTTTTTGTATCGAGTTGTGCGAATCGAGCACTTCATACGGCGATGATCTTTAGTTATTCTTTTAATTATCCTTTGGCAAATTTAAAAATCAGTAAGTCACTGTATAGCTTTAGTGATGGTTATTTGATCAAAACAGTAAAGGCCCTTGATAACGGATTTGACTCAGCAATTATATTCAGCCATGACCATGGTATCAATGATTTTGTCAATAAATTCGGAAACAGGAAGATAGAACATGTTCCAACCTGCGGTGTCGTTGCCATTGAATTCAATACCAAACACTGGAAAAACATCAAAGACGGAAAGACTCTTTTTACGGAATTCCCAGCTTACCATAAATAGATGCTGCGAAGGTTACGAAACTCATCACCTCACTTCCGAGGGCTTCACGACTCATCACCTCACCTCCGATCACCTCGCAACTGATCACCTCACTTCCGAGGGCCTCGGAATTTCGAATTTATTTCGCCTCCTTGAACTCAAATGGTTTATTCATCGCATTCAGCACGGCTTTATCCCTCTTATAAATGTCTTTCATAAACATTAAGTTATTTTCTTGATCAACGGCTGCTGTGAAGTAAATCAGGTAAATATTAATGGGTTTAGGTAAGTTTATCGTCGTTGTTTTTCCTGATTCTAAAATTTCATTGATCTTATCCATATTCCAGACTTCCGGGTCATCCATCAAACTCATTAGTAATCCCCATTTGTCTTCTGTCCTGATGCAACCATGGCTAAATGCCCTATCCTGCCGATTGAACAAGCCTCTTGAAGGAGTGTCATGAAGATATACTGCATACTTATTTGGAAAAATAAATTTCACTTCACCCAGTGCATTCCAGGGGCCTGCCTTCTGCCTGATGATAAAGGGGAAATTTCCAGCAGAATACTCACTCCAGTCAATAGTGGTCGGGTTCAGCACCTTTCCGTTTCTATCCATAACCTCCATATGCTTTGCTGCCAGGTATCCCGGATCCTTTTTCAACCTTGGTAAAGTTTCGTGGGTCGCAATTGAATAGGGTAAGGTCCAGGTGGGGTTCATAACGATATATTTCATCACGCCTTTAAAAACCGGAGTTTCCTTATGGTACTTCCCTACAATGACTCTTGAATCAAATACCTCCTTTTTATTGGTAATTCTTATTACTTCAAAACCTGCAATGTTCACCAACAAAAAGTCATCATCCGGTTGTTGAAAAATCCATCGTGCTCTCTCAAGATTTAAGACAAGCATATCAATTCTATCCTCAATAGGGACTTTCATTTGTTCAATAGTTCCTTTACCAATAATCCCATCGTCAGTCAATTTATGTCTCCTTTGAAATTTTTTAACGGCATCCTCTAATTCTTTATCAAATACTTCTTCATTATCGACTGCTTTCACCTTTAAATCTCCAACAGCTATCAGAAATTTTCTAATGGCAATAATTCTTTGGTCTGAATCTCCAGGCTTTAAAGTCTCACCCTCACTTACCTCAGGCCAGCCACCTTTCTCCGCTTCAGCTCTTAATTTCTTTAAATGAAATTTCATGAGCTTATACATATAATTATTAGGTTTAAACTGCTCCAGAATGGGTTTAATATTCCTATTATGCAAGGTAGCTGTCAAAAGGCTATCCGGATTTGAAGGTCCTTGGTTTCTCTTAACATCCCATTTTTTCCGAAGATCCGATTGCTCAAGTTTCCCTTCAAACAAATGGGAAGTGTATAAGATCAGCGCATCGGTCATCAAGAGATCTATCACCACCAAGTCGGTATGGCTCAATTTGCTCTTTTTAGATTTTTCCATTAAATTTTGAATCTGTTCAAGATGGTAATCTTTCGGATCAAGACCTTCGTCATAGGCAGATTCAATACTTTCAATAAGGTCCATTTTATTTTTATGATTCGTCCAGGCAGGCTCAAAATCTCTATTGATATAGAATCGTGGCAATTCAGTTTGTGAGAATAATTCTATTCCATTGACAACAACTGCTCCTTGTGAATCTTCCGGTAGCACTATACTTTCCATCACCTCTTCTATAGTAGGTTCCTGGGCCTTCAGCATACCATATGAAACAAGACATAAAAGCAGGGTAAGATAAAAATGGTTCTTCATGGTGATCAGTTTAATTGAATCACAAAAATATCTAATTATCTTTAAAACAGCATCATTATGAAAACCTTAGTTAAATTTTGCCATGGATTACCTGGGTATCTTTCAATAATCCCGATGGGATTTTTAGCCAATTAAAAAATTTCTATATTAGTTGGCCCCAAGAAAAAATAAATGGTCATGCCAAATAGAGATCTTAAAAAATACTGGAAAACAAACTTAAAATATTTGGGAATCCTATTGTCTATCTGGTTTCTTGTATCCTATGTTCTGGGAATTATTTTAGTAGAAGAATTGAATACGATCAGATTTGGCGGCTTCAAACTTGGTTTTTGGTTTGCACAACAGGGTTCAATTTATTTCTTTGTACTGATCATCCTGGTTTACATAAAACTAATGAATAAGCTGGACAAAAAATACGGCGTAAACGAATAAATCATGACCCTACAAATCTGGACTTGGCTATTGATTGCCATCACATTTTCTATATACATTGGAATTGCAATCTGGTCAAGAGCCTCTTCTACCAAAGAATTTTATGTCGCTGGGGGAGGCGTCTCTCCTCTTGCAAACGGATTGGCAACCGCTGCTGACTGGATGTCGGCAGCTTCATTTATTTCAATGGCCGGATTGATCTCCTTTAGTGGCTACGACGGGTCCGTATATCTGATGGGATGGACCGGGGGCTATGTTTTACTGGCCCTTTTGCTAGCACCTTATCTGCGTAAATTCGGAAAATTTACAGTTCCTGATTTTATTGGTGACCGTTATTATTCAAATGTTGCCAGATCAGTGGCTGTATTTTGTGCTCTAATTGTTTCCTTCACTTATGTTGCAGGACAGATGAGAGGTGTAGGACTGGTTTTTTCCAGGTTCCTGGAAGTTGATATTACAACTGGGGTACTCATTGGAATGATCATCGTTCTGTTTTATGCTGTACTGGGAGGTATGAAAGGAATTACATATACTCAGGTAGCTCAGTACTGTGTGCTCATATTTGCATTTATGGTGCCCGCTATATTTATTTCTATACAGATGACAGGAATCCCGATTCCACAACTTGGCTTTGGAAGCACAGGGACTGATGGGATCTATTTACTGGATAAGTTAGATGGATTGCACCGAGAACTAGGATTTCACGAATATACTACAGGTTCAAAAAGTAAGCTGGATGTGTTTTTTATAACAGCAGCCCTAATGGTCGGAACCGCAGGACTGCCTCATGTGATCGTTCGATTTTTTACCGTTAAAAAAGTAAGTGATGCACGTAAATCTGCAGGATGGGCCCTTCTTTTTATTGCTATTCTGTATACAACTGCACCTGCTATTGCTGTATTTGCCAGAACCAATCTTATCGAGACCGTGTCCAATAAGCCATATAAACAATTACCTCCGTGGTTTGAAAACTGGGAAAAAACCGGCTTGATGACATTCGATGACAAAAACAATGACGGTTTGGTGCAATATGTAGCTGATCCAATACTTAATGAACTCACAGTGGATAAAGACATCATAGTACTGGCCAATCCTGAAATTGCAAATTTACCCAATTGGGTGATTGCTCTGGTCGCTGCCGGAGGACTAGCCGCAGCTTTATCAACAGCCGCAGGGTTATTGCTCGTTATTTCAGCCTCTGTATCACATGACCTTATTAAAAAAATGATCAATCCTGAAATATCTGAAAAGTCCGAATTGATTGCTGCGAGAGTTTCAGCAGTTATTGCGGTATCAATAGCAGGATATTTTGGTATTAACCCTCCCGATTTTGTCGCTGCCACTGTGGCCTTGGCATTTGGCCTTGCAGCTGCTTCATTTTTTCCGGCAATTATTTTAGGAATTTTTGTAAAACGAATGAACAAAGAAGGTGCAGTAGCAGGAATGATCATCGGGATGCTTTGCATGCTCTTCTATATGGTTAAATTTAAATTTGACTGGTTTGGAGGTGGAACCCAGGAGGATTGGTGGTTTGGCATCTCACCTGAAGGTTTTGGAACTGTTGCCATGATGATCAATTTTACAACATCAATTGGCATTGCATTTATGTTTCCTAAACCCCCTATAGAGATTCAGGAATTAGTTGAAAATATTCGAATTCCTTCCGGTTCAGGGAAAGCCCATGTGCATTAAGATCATTTTTTAGTCGTTCGTCGAATTTTTTTTTGATTATTTATCATTAATTTTATATTCGTCGTGTTTGTCGAATGAACTTGTTTTGATAACCTTCAACTACCCCATTCAGGAGTTGAATAATTTAATTTGATATTTTATGAAGTCCTTACAAATCAACACTTTTAAAGAATATAAAGAGAAGTATGAGCAAAGCGTTTCTGACCCGGAAGGTTTTTGGGCCGAAGTAGCAGAGCATTTTCAATGGAAGCGAAAATGGGATACGGTGTTGGAATGGGACTTTAACAAACCTGAGATCAAATGGTTTAAGGGTGCAAAGTTGAATATTACAGAGAACTGTCTTGACCGTCATTTAGAAACCATCGGCAATAAAACCGCGATTATATGGGAACCCAATGATCCAGATGAAGAATCAAGATATATTTCTTATCGTCAATTGTATGTAAAGGTATCTCGTTTTGCAAATGTTCTGAAAAATAATGGCATCAAAAAAGGAGATCGGGTCTGTTTGTATATGCCCATGATTCCTGAATTGGCTATTGCTATGTTGGCATGTGCCAGGATTGGAGCTGTTCATTCTATCGTTTTTGCAGGATTCTCCTCTTCTGCCTTATCGAGCAGGATCAACGATTCTGAATGTAAGATGTTGATCACCGCAAACGAAGTATACAGGGGTACAAAACCAATCAACTTGAAACAAGTTTGTGACCAAGCTTTGGAAAACTCACCTTCAGTGGAAACGGTGATTGTATATCGCAGAACCGTTGAGCCAACTGAGATGACCGAGGGAAGAGATAAATTCTGGTTTGATGAACTTCAAAAAGCTGAAAAATTCTGTGAGGCTGAGTCCATGGATGCAGAAGATTTGCTATTTATTCTATATACTTCCGGTTCAACCGGAAAACCTAAAGGAATGGTGCATACGACAGGAGGCTATATGGTCGGTTCAACCTATACCTTTGAAAATGTATTTCAATGTAAAAAAGATGATGTTTACTGGTGTACAGCCGATATTGGCTGGGTTACAGGTCACTCATACATCATTTACGGCCCCTTGTGCGCAGGTGCTACGACTGTCATGTTTGAAGGCGTTCCTTCATATCCTGATTACGGAAGATTCTGGGAAATTGTTGACAAGCTCAATGTAACGCATTTTTACACCGCTCCAACGGCCATTAGAGCCTTGGCAAAACATCCCCTGAGCCTGGTTGAAAAGCATGATCTTTCCAGTTTAAAAGTATTGGGGTCAGTTGGAGAACCAATTAATGAAGAGGCATGGCACTGGTATAATGACAATATTGGGAAAAACAACTGCCCAATTGTGGATACCTGGTGGCAAACGGAAACAGGTGCGATGATGATCTCTCCTATAGCAGGGATTACGCCAACAAGACCAACTTTTGCTACACTTCCATTACCTGGGGTTCAACCGGTATTGATGGATGAGCACGGAAATGAAGTGGTTCAGAAAAGTATGGAACCATCCGAAGGCAGGCTGGCTATGAAAGGTCCCTGGCCGTCAATTGCGAGAACCATTTATGGTGATCATCAAAGATATAAAGACACGTATTTCTCAACGTATAAGAACATGTATTTTACTGGTGATGGAGCTTACCGAGATGCAAGTGGAAACTATAGAATTACAGGTAGAGTTGACGATGTTGTCATCGTATCTGGTCATAACTTAGGCACTGCTCCTATTGAAAATGCTATTGATGAACACAATGATATTGTTGAATGTGCAGTTGTAGGGTTTCCCCATGATGTGAAGGGAAATGCACTTTACGCATTTGTTACAAAATATGATGATTCCAAAACTTCTGATGAAGATCTGAGAATTGAAATTAATAAATTAATCTCAAGTACTATTGGAGCCATTGCCAAACTGGATAAAGTGCAATTCGTATCAGGCCTCCCAAAAACAAGATCTGGAAAAATCATGCGTAGAATCCTGAGAAAAATTGCATCAAAAGAAGCGGATAATCTGGGAGACATTTCGACACTTTTAAACCCGGATGTGGTTGAAGAAATAAAAGCAGGAGTACTTTAAAATTCATAAACAGTTTTTAGAGAGAAGACCTTTTGAGCTTATGATAAAGTTAAGGCAATGAGTCTGTTTTCTTATTTTTAATCTCTCAATTAATTAGTGATGAGGTGATTAAAGGTGAGGTAATTAGTAATATTCTCTTTCGAAATTTCATTGTTTATACAATACTAAATTTTTACTCGGTTTTTCATTGGTTTTATGTAACTTTATTGACACCAAACCTAAACCATGCCAATAAAAAGTTACCTAGCCCATCCTATTGATGGCAAATTCAGTGAACTTCTTAATGAATTATCTCATTTAAATGGCTGTGATATCATCCCTTCAACAAATCAGGAAATAGCCGTTCTGGTAACTGATACCCAAAACGAAATTGAAGACAACAAACTCCTTTCGCAGATTAATGCTATTGGCAGTTTAAAGATGCTATCCATGGTTTCAGGATTCGATGTTGATTCTTAATAATGATATCATATTATGATTAAAAAAGTTACAAGCAGAAGAGCGTTTTTAAAAAAGATGGCAGCAGCGTCCGCGATGACTGCAGCTGCCTCATTTTTTCCAGGCATCGTATTCGCCGCAGAACAAATTAGCAACGCTGAATCATTCGGTGATCTGAAATGGAACAAAGCACCTTGCAGGTTTTGTGGGGTTGGTTGTGGCGTGTTAATTGGAATGGAAAACAATAAGGCAGTTGCGGTTAAAGGTGATCCAAATTCCAGCGTAAACAAAGGACTATGCTGCGTTAAAGGGTATCACCAAACCATCTGTATGTATGCCGAAGACAGACTAACAAAACCTCTTGTCAAGAAAAATGGAACCTATGTAGAGACCTCGATGGAAGAGGCCCTGGATCTTGTTGCCTCAAAAATGAAAGAAACCATTGAATTACACGGTAAAGATGCCGTGGCAATGTATACTTCAGGTCAATCGACAATTCCTGAAGGTTATGTCGCTTCAAAATTTATGAAGGGAGCCATAGGCACCAACAACTTAGACTGTAATGCCCGGTTGTGTATGGCGAGCGCCGTAACGGGATTCCTTACATCATTTGGAGCGGATGAACCTATGGGCTGCTATGATGATATTGATGAAGCGGATGTTTTTATCACCTGGGGTAATAATATGGCTGAAATGCATCCCGTATTATTCTCAAGAATGTTGGACCAACAACTGAAAAGAGGTGCTGAAATAATTGATTTTGCGACAAGAACTACCAGATCCAGCACAGCGTCAGACAGATCTATCTTATTTCATCCACAAACCGATCTTGCGGTGGCAAATGCCATATGCTATGAAATCATAAATAATGGCTGGGTAAATGAAAAATTTGTTGAAGACCATTGCAGTTTTAACAAAGGACTCACCAATATAGGTTATGGCACTGAAGACTATTTCAATTTCAAGGACAAACCTGAAAAGATAGATTTTGAAGCTTATAAAGAGTTTTTAAAAGATTACACCCCTGAAAAAGTTTCCGGAATGTCTGGTGTATCAGTTAAGGATATTAAATTTTTAGCGCATCTGTATGGTGATCCTAACAAAAAAGTAGTGTCTTACTGGTGTATGGGTGTTAACCAACACACCCGAGGCACATGGATGAACAACCTGATTTATAATATTCATCTACTTACAGGGAAAATATCTCAACCCGGCAATGGACCATTTTCACTTACGGGTCAACCAAGTGCTTGTGGTACTGCAAGAGAAGTTGGAACATTTACGCACAAATTGCCAAAAGGGGTCGTTACCAATGAGAAAAACAGAGAACTTGCCGCAAAAATATGGAAAGTTCCTGTTGAAAGAATTCCGGCAAAGCCTACCTATCACGCCACAGAAATGTTCCGGGCACTTGACCGAGGGGATATCAAATTTATATGGACACAAGTTACCAACCCTTTAGTATCGTTGCCAAACGTAGGAAGGTATACAAAAGGAGCACAAAAAGAAGATCGTTTTATCGTAGTTTCTGATGTTTTTCCAACACCAACCTCAGATGTTGCAGATGTTATTCTACCTGCTGCATGGCATATTGAAAAGAGTGGGATGTACGGAAATTCGGAAAGAAGAACCCAACATTGGGATAAGATGATTGATCCTCCGGGCGAGGCAATTCCTGATGCATGGCAAACGATTGAAGTAGCCAGAAGAATGGGATTCGAAGATCTTTTCCCCTACTCGGAAGAAAATCATGCGGAAGAAATATTTAACGAATACAGGCAGTTTCATGAAGGAAAAAAACATGGGATGGCGCCTTTAGAAGTACTAAAAGAAAAATCTGGTGTCATATGGCCTTTTGTTGACGGTAAGGAGACGAAATGGAGGTATAATGCCACTTACGATCCTGCATGCGAAAATGGAAAGCAGTTTGATTTTTATGGAAAACCGGATGGTCGCGCTGTAATTTGGCAAAGGCCTTATGAACCGGCAGCTGAATCTCCTGATAATGAATACCCATTCTGGTTAAATACAGGAAGGGTAATAGAGCATTGGCATACAGGTTCAATGACAAGAAGGATTCCTGTTTTGCATCAAGCCGTTCCTAATGCATATGTTGAATTGCACCCAGACGATGCGGCAGCATACGGAATAAATAATGGTGAAAAAGTAAAGGTCATTTCAAGAAGAGGAACTACAATTCTTCCGGCTTCCATAAATGAAAGAGGCTTACCTACAAAAGGTCAGGTTTTTGTACCTTTTTTCGATGAAAACATGATGATCAACGACACTACATTAGATGCCTTTTGTCCTATTTCAAAGGAACCTGATTATAAAAAATGTGCCGTTAAAATAGAAAAAGTATAAGGGAATTGAATTATGAAAAGATTATTCATCATATTTTTATTCGTTTTACTCCTCGGGGCAACCATAGGAGTATGGAGCTACAGCTATTTTGAATCGCTTGAAGAAGCGACAATAGAAACCAGTAGAATTACAGAATCTTCATCTATCCCGTCAGAATCCGGTATGTTTGAGAGATCTGGATTTGCTATGGAATACGCCATTATGCCTCTTGATACAGATTATCAGAGAAATTTAAAAAGTTATTATGACAATAGAGCATTTTACGGAGCTCCTCCAACAATTCCACATCATGTTGAGCAAAGTGGTATAGGTTCAAATGCCTGTCTTAAGTGTCATGAAAATGGAGGCTTCGTGGATAAGTTTCAGGCCTATACACCTGTAACACCGCATCCGGATAAATCAAATTGCGTACAATGCCATGTACAAGTGAAGTCCAAATCATTTTTTGTGCCTTCCGGATGGGCAAAAAATAATGCTCCATCTATTGGGAACCAAGCACTTGAAGGAAGTCCTCCAATTGTCCCCCATCCACTACAACTAAGGGAGAATTGTTTGTCTTGTCATGCCGGACCCAGTGCCGTTAAAGAGATTCGAACGACGCATCCGGATAGAATAAATTGCAGGCAATGTCATGTCATCAATCAGAAAAAAACAGTTGACATTGGAACGTTTAAAAGAGAAATAAAATAATAAAGCATATGCTTAGTAGTTCACAGTTTAAAATATTGGCTATTACCATATTAATTTCTGCTTCTTCCTGCAAAGGCAAGAAAAAAGAATATCACAATCTTATCCATAAAATTGAAGCACAAAGCATTCAATATGATCGTGATAGCATTCAAAATCACAACTTGTTTGACATGAATGAGTTGGTGGAAATCGATGAAAACGACATTCATTTTTATATCGAAAAACGCAAGACAAACATCAAATCATATGCTTGCAACGAGTGTCATAATAAGCCAGTAGGTCAATTGCAGAAGGAAGGGCTCGGAAAAAAAGCCCACTGGGATATCACAATCAATCATGCGGACACAAAAACAATGGCTTGTCTATCTTGTCATAATTCTCAAGACATGAACAACCTGCAAAGTATAACTGGTGATCCTATTGATTTTAATTATAGTTATAAACTCTGTAGCCAATGCCATCATTCACAGGTCAAGGATTGGATCGGAGGGGCTCATGGTAAAAACATTAGTGGTTGGAAAAGTGAAAGGGTATCAAAATTATGTGTAGAATGTCATAATCCACATGCACCACAAATTGCCAAAAGATGGCCATCAAGATATAACTCTACCATGGTAGATGAACGTAAATAAACAGGTTTAAAAGTATGATAAAAAAGAGCATAAAGAAGTTTTTCACATTAGACCTAGGTCAAAAGGAGGAGAAGAAATGTGGCTGTTCCGGTCAGTCTTGTGATAGCACACCTTCAAAACCTAAAGATGGTTTCGACCAGGTATTTGATGTAAATATGAGCAGAAGGTCGGCCTTTAGAAAACTTACAGCAGGTCTTTTAATTGGAGCAGGTGCTGCTAATGCCTCTTGTTCTGTTGCCTCGGATGATACCCATAAAGAAAAATCAGAAATAGAATGGGAAGAGTACTTTAAAGGCAACTACAAGTTAATGTCTGAAGGTGAAAAGGATAAAACAGTAGACAGACTAGTCAGGTCATATGAATTGCGGACCGGTAAAAAAATAGATATTTCTTCTGAAGATGCCAGTCCCGATGTTTTATTCGGTTACGCGTTTAATATCTCAAAATGTCAAGGTTATATGGATTGCGTGAATGCCTGTGTCGAGGAAAATAATCAAGACAGGAACTCAGAAATGCAGTATATACGGATTCATGAAATGAAAGATGGACAGGGACTCAATTTTGGCGAAGCTGATGACACTTACTACCATGAAGTTCCTGCCGCTGGTCATTTTTATATGGGTACTCAATGTTACCACTGTGACAATCCTCCTTGCATCGAAGTTTGCCCTGTGGAAGCCACCTGGAAAGAAAAAGACGGATTAGTTGTCATAGACTACGACTGGTGTATTGGTTGCCGTTATTGCATGGCTGCTTGCCCTTATGACGGTAGAAGATTCAATTGGAGCACTCCTGAAGTCCCTGAAGAAGAAGTGAATAAAAACCAACATTATTTAGGAAATAGACTAAGAAAAAAAGGCGTGATGGAAAAATGTACTTTTTGCATTCAGCGCAGTAGAAAAGGTCAGAATCCTGCATGTGTAGATGCTTGCCCGACCGGGGCTAGAGTTTTTGGAAATCTGCTCGATCCGGAAAGCGAAATAAGATGGGTTTTAGCAAATAAAAAAGTTTTCAGACTCAAGGAAGACCTGGGAACAGAGCCTAAATTTTGGTATTATATGGATTAATCTCTGGAATATAAATTATGAAGGTATTTAAAAAATTAGTCAAAGATAGCATCGTGTATATGACACACGGAGGCCTTTATTACCATATTTGGATGGCAGTACTCACCGCACTGATGTTAGTTGGTATGTATTGTTATTTTTTACAAATTGATCAGGGACTTAGTGTTACCGGGATGAATGATCGTGTAAGTTGGGGCCTATATATCTCTAATTTCACATTTTTAGTTGGTGTAGCAGCTGCTGCCGTTATGCTTGTTTTACCTACTTATGTGCTGCATGATGTCGATTTCAAACAAGCCGTACTTATCGGAGAGGGACTTGCCGTTGCGGCACTTATCATGTGCCTCGCATTTGTAGTAGCAGACATGGGTGGACCAGCCAGATTATGGCACATCATACCCTTTATTGGGGTCTTCAATTTCCCTAATTCTATGCTGACTTGGGATGTACTGGTTTTGAATGGTTATCTTTTTATCAACTTATCTATTCCGTTTTATATACTTTTTCAGAGATATCAAGGAAAAACCCCTAATCCTAAAATTTATATTCCAGGTGTTATTATATCGGTTTTTTGGGCCTTTGCCATTCATCTTGTCACCGCATTTCTTTATCAGGGTTTACAGGCACGCCCATTTTGGAATAATGCACTTTTGGGACCAAAATTTTTGGCTTCTGCCTTTGCCGCTGGACCCTCATTAATTATTATTATTCTGGCTATTATCAGAAAATTTACAGAATTTAAGATAGAAGATAAAACGATTAAAAAAATTGCCATGGTGGTTACTGTTGCAGCCCAGATCAATCTTATCATGCTGATATCTGAGTTATTTAAAGAATTTTATGCGCCAACGCATCACAGTGAAAGCGCCTATTATTTGTACTTTGGATTGCATGGCAAAGCCAAACTTGTTCCTTGGATTTGGGCGGCGATTTCGATGAATGTTATTGCAACTGTAACACTTACCATCCATAAACTAAGGAACAACCTGACTATCTTGTATATGGCATGTGGTATGCTTTTCTTAGCCATTTGGATAGAGAAAGGGTTTGGTTTAATCGTCCCCGGTTTTATTCCGGGTCCCTGGGGAAAAATAGCAGAATATTTTCCAACTTTGGTGGAAGTAGGTGTGACTATAGGAATATGGGCGATGGGTGCTTTTATATTTTCAATTCTTGCCAGAACAGGAATTGCTATTGAAATGGGATTACTAAGTTTTAAAAAATCGTCATCTTCAGATTTATAAACAAATTTTAACGATTTTTTGCTAGACGATATGTTTCTTCTAATAAATTGGTATAGAATCATTTAGTTAATCAGCAATTTCAGTTATCTTTACAAAACTAGAATAATCGGATCAAAAGCGAATTCATGATTTCCAAAAAAACCAAATACGGTTTAAAAGCCTTGACTTATATTGCTCGAAATAGCGAGCACATGGTTCCGATAGCACTGATTGCTAAAAGTGAAAACATTCCGCATAAATTTTTGGAAAGTATACTCTTGCTTTTGAGAAAGTCAGGATTTCTGGGTTCTAAGAAAGGTAAAGGTGGTGGCTATTACCTGCTTAAGGAAGCATCAGATATCTATATGACCGACGTGATGCGTATTCTCGAAGGGCCTATTGCACCTGTGGCTTGTGTCAGTTTGAATTACTATGAAAAATGCGATGACTGCGACGATGAAACTACTTGTAGTCTCAATAAATTAATGATCCAGGTTAGAGATGCCAATCTACATGTTTTTAGAAATACTACGCTGGAAGACCTAAAATAATTCAATTTTAACATTTCAAAATTTTGCCAATTCAATATTTTTTCTACATTTGCATCTTTATCCTAGTATTCCGATAGGAGTTAAATGTTAATCAATGTTAAAGTATGTTAGTTGATAAAATCTATTCGTCAAAATCCGAAAATAGTGATGCTCCTGCCAAAAGTATGGTCAAGGCCATCAGTTGGAGAATCATAGGAACAATCGATACGATTCTGATCTCCTGGCTTTTGACAGGAACGCTGAGTATAGCCCTTTCAATAGGGTCAATAGAAGTATTTTCTAAATTTTTTCTCTATTACGGACATGAGAGAATTTGGAATATGATAAAATGGAAGTAAATATGAAAAACAATAGTCTAAACATAGATATCGAAAGAGCCAATGAATTATTGAGGGACAAAAACCCAATAGAAATTATTCAGTGGGCCCTGGCACAATCAAAAAGGCCAATTCTTACCACTAATTTTGGCCCCTTTTCAGCAAGTCTTGTCCATGCGGTTAGCTGCGTAAAAAAGGACATCAAAGTGGTTTGGTGTGACACCGGATACAACACTCCACACACCTACAGATACGCCCATGAATTAATCCAAAGATTCGCTTTGAATTTAGATATCTACACTCCGAAATCAACAGCTGGTTTTAGAAATGTGACAACCGGAATTCCTCAAGTAGACACATTGGAGCATAAAATATTTACGGATGAAGTCAAACTGGAACCTTTTAGAAGGGCTTTGGCAGATCATAGTCCTGATGTCTGGTTTACGAATCTACGAGCCGACCAGAACGAATTCAGAAGGAGTCTTGATATACTTCATGTTGATAAAAAGGGAATTCTAAAGGTTAGTCCGTTCTTCTATTATTCAGAATTCGATATGGAACTATACCTTCAAGAGTTTGGACTTCCAAATGAAAAAAAATACTACGATCCAACTAAAGTATTAGCTAAAAGAGAATGTGGATTACACTTATAAATTAAATCATTTAAATACATCAAATGTTAAGCTTCAGAACTGAAATAGAAAACCCACTGGTTCAAAAAGATATTATAGAGTTAGACCGAAAGATCCAATTACACCAAAATGGTAAAATTGATGAAGATGGTTTTAGGTCGCTTCGCCTAGCCCGTGGCATATATGGTCAAAGACAGGAAGGTGTTCAGATGATCAGGATCAAATTGCCTTTCGGAAGATTAAACTCCGAACAACTCCATAGAATCGCAGATGTTTCAGACGAATATTCTACGGGGAGATTACACATCACCACCAGGCAGGATATACAGATTCATTATGTGAGTCTCGATCGCACCCCTGAACTTTGGGCTGAACTTGAGAAAAGTGATATCACTTTAAGAGAAGCATGTGGGAATGCGGTTCGAAATATAACTGCTTCTGAAACAGCAGGAATCGACCCTGAAGAGCCTTTTGACGTTTCGCCTTATGCCGATGCCGTTTTTAAATTCTTTTTAAGAAACCCTATTTGTCAGGAATTGGGTCGGAAATTTAAAATTTCTTTTTCTTCAAGCGAGCAGGATAGTGCCTTAAGTTTTATACATGATCTTGGTTTTATTGCTAAGAAAAAATTGGTTAATGGAAAGGAAGTCAGAGGGTTTAAGGTCATGATTGCTGGAGGTCTTGGTGCCCAACCAAGAGCAGCCGAAACAGTTTTTGATTTTTTGGAAACCGATAAAATTATCCCTTTTATAGAGAGCACGCTTAGAATATTTGATAGATACGGGGAAAGAAACAGAAGAGCCAAAGCCAGATTAAAACATCTGATATCAAACATCGGATTGATCAAATTTCTAAATCTGATTGTGGAAGAACAGGCAGCTATTTCAAATAGCTCGGTACCCATCAGTATCCATGGTTTTGAGATCACTTCAGGTAAGGTTGGTATAGATATACCGGCAGTCAGCATTGAGGATCAATCAGCGTTTAACAGCTGGAAACAAAGTAATGTATTCGCCCAAAAACAAACTGGATTGTTTGCCATTGGCATCAAAGTCAGGCTCGGTGATTTTTATACCGACAAAGCAAGGATTTTAGCGGATCTCATCAAAGAATATGCACAGGATGAATTGAGACTTACTATACGACAAGGTATACTCATCAGAGGCGTACAAGAGGCTTTATTGCCGTTTTTCTATGAAAAATTGAGCGAACTAGGTTTTGCAGATATTGGATATGACAGCACCCTTGATATCACTTCTTGTCCAGGCACTGACACCTGTAATCTTGGAATTGCAAGTAGTACAGGTTTAGCAAGAGAACTGGAAAATACATTGAGAAATGAATTCCCAAAGTACGTGCATAATAAGGATATTTCAATCAAAATAAGTGGCTGCATGAATGCCTGCGGACAGCACAGCATTGCACAGATCGGATTCTATGGAATGTCAATGAAAAAAGGAGCTTTGGTTATACCTGCTTTTCAGGTACTCTTAGGTGGAGGAACTCTAGGGGACGGAAATGGAAGGTTTGCAGATAAGGTGATCAAAATTCCGAGTAAAAAAGGCCCAGATGCCTTAAGAATACTGATCAATGATTATGAAGACAATAGGAACAATGAAAATACTTTCAATGAATATTACCTCAAAAAGGGAAAATCTCATTTTTACAATTTGCTAAAACCCCTGGCTGATATCTCTGAAGTGGATAAGGACATATTTATTGATTGGGGGCACAGCGAATCCTATATCAAAGCTATCGGCGTTGGAGAATGTGCCGGTGTCGTCATTGATCTGGTAAGCACGCTATTCTTCGAAACAGAAGAAAAACTGGAAAATGCAAAGCTTGACCTCGAGGCTGAAAAATGGTCAGATAGTATTTATCACAGTTATTCTTCGATAATCAATACTGCTAAAGCCGTACTGATTGGAGAAAATATTAAAACCAATACGCAGGCCGGTATTGTGAAGGATTTCGATCAATATTTTGTTGAAAGCGGTTTGATCAAAATTGGTAGCACTTTGAGTGAATTGATCTATCAGATCAAATCGAACAAAGCTGATGAAGCATTTTCAAAACAATATTTTACAGATGCCCAAAATTTCTACAAACTCGTAGATAACTTAAGAACTAATGCCCTGAATAATGAATCCTAATGCAAAACTTACCCTAGTTGGTGCGGGTCCTGGCGACCCGGACCTTATCACTTTAAAAGGATTGAATGCCTTAAAAGCTGCAGATGTCATTCTATATGATGCTTTGGTCAACCCCCTGCTTTTGGATCATGCGCCTCAAGCAAAAAGAATATTCGTTGGTAAGAGAAAAGGTTTCCATCGTTATTCTCAAGATGAGATCAACAGTTTGATTATTGAGCAAGCTTTTTTATATGGACATGTCATACGATTAAAAGGAGGTGATCCATTTGTATTTGGAAGAGGTTCAGAAGAACTAGATCACGCTGAAAATTTTGGTTTACACACCGATATAATTCCTGGAATTTCTTCCAGTATTGCTGTTCCCTCGAGTATTGGTATTCCACTTACCAAACGAGGTGTGTCGGAAAGTTTTTGGGTAATCACGGGTTGCACATCCAGCAGACAACTCAGTCTAGACGTTGGATTAGCAGCCCAGTCTTCTGCCACAGTTGTCATACTCATGGGCATGCATAAACTTGCCCAGATCACAACTATTTTTAAGGAGCTTGGCAAAGGTAATACTCCCGCAGCCGTGATACAAAATGGTACCATGGAAAGTCAGAATAGCGGAGTTGGAACAGTAAAGGATATTGAAGATATCGTTGCCCAAAAAAAATTATCCAACCCTGCCATTATCATTATTGGAGATGTAGTCTCATCAGCGAGTACTGCAGAAGACCTGAGTCAGAAACTAGAGTTGCATTTAGCCTCATAGAACATAAGTATATCGTTTAAAAATGAAACTCAACTCCCAGTACCGGACCGGCTAGTTGAATCCCCAAATTCAAGTTACTAAATTCAAAATCCTGATCATAATTGAAATTCAGAAAATTCCACCCAGCACCTAAAGCGAAGAGACGCGTAAAGCGATAAGTAGCAATGACATTCACATTCCATGACCAATGATTATTAATACCAAGTCCCCCGACATCCATTTGGGTTGAAAAAAACCATCGTTTGTATTGTATAGGAACTTCCATACCAATGATAGGTTCGAACCAAGAAGGTCGCAAACTCAGAAAGTCTCGATTTTCACTGTAAATATCTAAGTCAATATACCTTACACCTACATATGGATATATTTGAGCCTTAAAATAAGTATCCTTATTCCATCTTTCAAAAACACGATATCCAAGAAAACCTCTAAGAATTGTACCGTCAATTCCTACATCAAATTCTACTTTATCAATATTCTGAAATTTGAGATTACTTGCCAAATTTGTATGAAAACCATCAACCCCGAAAAACCATTTCTTATGTCGAAATTCGATATCACCTATTAGATAAAACGATACCCCTAATTCACCTTCAAGACGATCAATGATATTAAAGTCATTACCGCCTTCTTCTGTGGGCAAATTAGTAATTCCTCCATAGGCAAAAGTTCCAGCGAAACCAGGTACCCAGAGAGGTATCTTTATCATCCATTTTCTTTGATCGATTTCATGTAGAAAGTCTAAACGAGAATTTTTATTGACGATTGAATCCTGAGCATATAAGTCAGTATCTGTTATGACAAATAACAGTGCACAGAAAATAAAAATTGATTTTACGTAATTCATTAATCAAAATAACCAAACCCTTTCTTAGGATCTATATTTAGTAAAGTTTCATAAATAAGTTTAATCACATTTTCGACATCATCTCTATGAACCATTTCCACAGTGGTATGCATATATCTAAGCGCCAATGAAATTAATGCAGAAGGAACTCCTCCATTTGAATAAGCAAACGCATCCGTATCTGTTCCAGTTGCCCGAGAAGCAGCTAAACGCTGAAATGGAATTTTATGCTTTTCTGCTGTATTGATGACCAATTCCCGTACATTGTTTTGTACAGCCGGAGCATATGAAATAACCGGCCCATCTCCTGATTTCGTTTCTCCTTCTTTCTTTTTATCGATCATAGGAGTTGTAGTATCATGACAAACATCCGTAATAATAGCCATACTTGGCTGAATCGTGTGTGTGATCATTTCTGCTCCCCTTAAACCTATTTCCTCTTGAACAGAGTTGGTTATATATAATCCAAATGGTAATTTCTTCTTGTTCTCTTTTAATAATCTGGCCACTTCAGCAATCATAAAACCTCCCATACGATTGTCTAAGGCTCGACAAACAAAATTATTTTCATTGAGAATCATAAATTCATCAGGATAAGTAATCACACAACCAACATGCACACCCAATGCTAAAACCTCATCCTTGGTTTTACAACCTACATCAATAAAAATATTATCCAATTTTGGTGGCTCTTCCTTTCCTTTATTTCTGGTATGTATGGCCGGCCATCCAAAAATACCTTTTACGATCCCCTTTTTGGTATGAATATTAACGCGTTTTGAAGGCGCTATTTGATGATCGCTACCTCCGTTTCGGATCACATAAATCAAACCCTCTTCAGTAATATAATTTACATACCAGGAAATTTCATCGGCATGTCCTTCAATAACTACCCTAAAATCTGCTTCCGGATTTATAACACCTACCGCTGTACCGTAATTGTCTGTAATAAACTCATCCACGTAAGGCCTTAAATATTCCATCCAGATCTTTTGTCCTTCCGATTCATAACCGGTTGGAGATGGGTTATTCAAATATTTTTCTAAAAACGATATTGATTTTTTATTGAGGATCTTCTTGCTTGCCATTATTTTAGTTTTCTACGAAATTAAGAAATATCAGATAATATTAAAGGAAAACATCTTACATATTCATAAATTTGTACTGTCAAATTAACCGGCAATATGTTAAAGTAAAAGCTTTATGATTTGAGATCGATACTATGAAAAAGAGTTTAGTCATATTACTGTTCATTTTCCCAGTCATACTATTTTCACAAAACGATAAGAAAAAGCAGTCTCTGGAGGATTTTTACATTATTAGAAACGACTCCCTGACGATTCCCTTGGATGAAGTCGTGATCTTTGACAAACGACATTTCAATTCAAATAAAGAAAAGCGCTATTACTACTGGTATTTTAAAAAAGTCCATAAAGCATACCCTTTTGCAAGAATTGCTTCTGATACACTCGTGGAGATCAATGAGCAGCTGGAAGGTATCAAATCGAAAAGGAAAAGAAAAAGAAAGATCAAAAATATCCAGGAATACATGGAAGGTGAGTTTTCAGATCAATTGAAAAAGCTCACAAAAACTGAAGGTCGCATCCTGATCAAGCTTGTTCACAGACAAACAGGCGAAACAATGTATGAACTGATCAAGGAGTACCGAAGTGGCTGGAAGGCATTCTGGTATAACTCAACAGCAAATATGTTCAGGCTATCGCTAAAAAAAGAATACAATCCCAGTGAGGAAGCACTGGATTTTATTGTGGAAGATATCCTTCAACGATCTTTTAACAATGCTACCCTTGAAAGAAGAGAACCAAAAATGGAAATTGATTATTTCCAGCTTTTAAATCAATATCATGACATCGATATAGAAAAAGAGATCACTGAATATATTGATAAATATATGAAATAGGATTAACCCCCGGGTAAGGTAGAAGCATTTGGATCCATCCTGTGTTCCCGATCATCAAAATCATCAGTAATTTTTTTTATCTCCTTATTAATTTCTGCTTTATCCCTAATGTATTTTGGTGCCAATGATTCCTTTCCAGGAAACTCTTCTATCATCATAGTTGTTGATGGAAAAGCAAATTGAACACCAAGTGCAGCAGCAAGCCTTACAATTCCCAGATGCAAAATATGTTTTGATTCTTGTTCCTGCCCCCAATCAAGTCCTTTAAAATAAACATTGACCATGATATTCAGAGAAGAGGCACCAAAAGAAATAAAATCAACATTGTAGGATTGACTTTTGGTTGATGGATGCAAGGCTATTAATTTTTTGATTCCTTCAACAAAAGCCTCGATAAGCTCCGGTGGTGTATCATACCTTACTCCTATTTCAGTTGTATATCTTCTAAAAACCCTTAGCCCTTTATTATTGATGTCTGCTTCTGAGATCTTACTGTTTGGGACCTGGAATAAAGTTGTGTCAGCAGCTCGAATCTTTGTTGATCTGAAACCCACTTCTTCAACTGAACCTTCAACAGCGCCAAATTGCACCCAATCACCAAGTTGAAATGGTTTGTCAAGAAAAATAACCATCGTGCCTATCAAATTCTTTACTGAGTCCTGAGCTGCAAATGCAACCGCTATTCCACCAATTGATGCCCCTGCTAAAACTGTTGCCGGATCTACTCCAAATACAGTTAATATATGCAAAAATCCAATGAGGATTAAAATACCCTGTAAGACCTTATTCAAAATAGGAGCCAACTGCTCGTCTAACTTTGATCTGTTTTCGGGCTTGCGATTATGGTAAAAATTTAAGACCGTTTTAAGCAACTTTAAAAAGACAACGATCCAAAATACAGTAAGGGCTATTTTTAAACCCGTTAACAATAATGCATTCCAATCCACCAATTGAAATGATGGTAAGATCTTCTTGAAAAATCTTAAAATTATAATAAACACCACTGGCCTGGCCAATTCATGCAGAACCTTCATGGTTTTCCCGTCATTGATTTTTCTAAAAAATATTCGCTGAACGATTTTTAATAAATAAAACATTAAGGGCTCGAGAATATAAAAGAGAATAATACAAATGATCAGTGTGAGTAATAAAGCAATTGGTTTCCAAATTAAAACATCTGAAACAGTAGTTTTAAAAAATTCCGGGAACCTTTCGTTAAACCAGGTAAATTCTAATGGAAATGTTTCTTTATGTAGTTGATCAAGGTTATTTATGGTTTCTTCAGAAAAATACCAATTTCTTCCAGTTTTTTCCAAATAAATTTCGGGTAAGCGAATGGGAAAAGGTGCATATTTGAATGCCTGATTGTTGACTCTATTCGTTGCAAATTTTAATGTATCTTTATAATTAGGATCAATTGGAATCTTTGAAAAATTTAAAACAAGCCCGTTACCATCCAATATTTCCTTAATTCGCTTGGCCTGTATTTGGGCTTCAGGCCTGGGTAAATTACGAATTGTTGCTGCAGATTTACTTACATCGTAACTCTTGGGCATTAAAAAATGCTGATGCGTATACAAGGTCGAATTTGGAGAGCTCAAATCAACTTTAACCTTGGTTTGAGAATAACTATAAACTGAAATGAAAAGTAATAAGTAGATTAGTTTTTTCATAAAGATTCCATTTTAACATAGGCTAATTTAGCAATATTAAGGTAAAAAACAGGGCTCGTTCTTTGCAAAAAAAAAATAATTCTATCAATCTAACATATATCAAACCACATTAACGTGCGGACTTGCGTTTATTTTTTAAAACACTCGTATATCCTCTGGTATCTTTAGATCCGTAGTTTTTATTTTTCTTAGATAATTTGCTAATCCTCTTATTTTCAGTTGGCAGTAATCTTTCTAACAAGTCATTTTGACCAACTTTTTGTAGTGTATTTCTGATCCAATTATGATTTTCCTTTTTATACCAAAAAAAGAAACGATGTTGTTCATCCTTATCCTTTTTTGATTTAGGCACATAGGATTTCTTTAATGTATATGGATGGTAGCCACTATAGTATATCACAGTGGCAACTGTCATAGGAGTAGGTGTAAATCCTTGAACCTGTTCCAATTGAAATCCCATATCTTTTGTCTCAGCGGCAAGATTTGCCATATCTTCCAATTGACTTTCCGGATGATTTGAAATAAAGTATGGTATGAGTTGAAGGTTTAATTTTTTACGCAAATTGATCTTATCAAAAGTCTCCTTAAACTTATGAAAATAGGTGAATGAAGGTTTTCTCATTAATTTTAATACAGGATCTGAGGTATGTTCAGGAGCCACTTTAAGCCTACCTGAAACATGCTTTGTCAACACCTCCTCAGTATAATCATCCAATTCCTTAGGATCTGCATTTTTATTAAATTCCGGAACCAGCATATCATATCTGATTCCACTACCAATAAATGATTTTTTTATTTTTGGATTCTTATCAATGGCTTGATACAGCTCGGTCATTGGCTTATGACTCGTATCAAGGTTATGACAAATCACAGGAGAGATGCACGAAGGAGCAACACAACTGTCGCAAATACTTTGCACTTTTCCTTTCATTTGATACATGTTAGCTGAAGGGCCTCCAACATCAGATAAGTAACCCTTAAAATCATCCATTTCAGTAACAGCTTGAACCTCTTTTAAAACTGACTCCTGACTTCTGCTGGCAATAAATTTCCCCTGATGTGCTGAAATAGTACAAAAACTGCATCCTCCAAAACATCCACGGTGCGTATTGATCGAAAACTTGATCATCTCATAGGCTGGAATCGGGCCCCTTTTATCGTACTTAGGATGCGGTAATCTGGTAAAAGGAAGGTCATAGGAAGCATCAATTTCCTTTTCAGTCATAGTTGGAAAAACCGGATTGATGACCAATAACTTTCTTCCACATTTCTGAAGAATTCTCCTGCCTTTAATTTTATTGGATTCTTGTTCAATCACCTTAAAATTAGATGCAAAAGTTTTTTTATCACCTAAACAGGCTTCATGAGAATTGATCTCTATATCATCCCAGTGTTTATTTCGAGGTAGTTGCTCTCCATCATCCAACAAAAATGCAGTCTGCTTGATCGTTTTTATTGCTGAGAATGGAACACCTTTTTTCAAAAGGGTTATCAACTCCCTCAATGGCTGTTCACCCATTCCGTAAACCAACAGATCCGCCTTCGAGTCTACCAAAATATTTGGCTTTAAAGAATCACTCCAAAAATCATAATGTGTCACACGTCTTAATGAAGCTTCAATCCCACCAATAACAACTGGTACATCCGGAAACTTCTCCTTAAGTATTTTACTATACACAGTTGTCGCATAATCAGGCCGAAAACCTTTATCACCGTTTGGCGTATAAGCATCCTTATCACGTCTTCTTTTGTTAGCCGTATAATTACTCACCATAGAATCCATGGCTCCTGAAGTCACTGCAAAAAACAAATTTGGGGTTCCCAGCTTTTCAAAGTCCTGCAAATTATCATTGACGTTGGGTTGAGGAACAATAGCTACTCTAAGCCCATAGCTCTCCAAGATGCGGCCTAAAGCTGCAGGCCCGAAAGCCGCGTGATCCACATAAGCGTCTCCACTAAAGATGATTACATCAAGATCTTCCCACCCTCTGATCTTCATCTCTCTTCTAGTTGTGGGCAACCAATCTGTTAATTGAGGTGTTTTTTGCATTTTGCAAAGGTAAGGCTATTTATTATATCATCTACAGGCAGTGAAGTTGAACAAATTGTCAATAAAAGATGATTCAATTTCCGACATCAAAAATATCCAAACCTGCACAATAGAAGATTTTTTGATCAATAATGTTTTTCTAAAAAATTAATTGTATTGCCATAAATAAATTTCTCTACGATTTCTTCTGGCCTTATTCTTTTATTTTCCTCCAATTTTAAACTATTGGTATTCTCACAAAACAACTGTGCTTCTGACAGTAAGGCCTGAGCCAATATAGGCAAATATTCGGCTGTCCACACCCCGTTAAGAGGATTAATCGTGCCATCAAAATCGCTACCAATACAGGCCGTGTTCCAAGCATAAAGTTTCTCTTTATCCAACACTTCTGCGATGTGTTGTATTTGCCGCCAAATAATTAAAGCTGAATATCTTAATGCCTCTTTACTGTCTAAATTAAATATCGATTTTTTTATTATACTTCTATTTGCCAATCTATTCGCGTCCATTTGCAAAGCGAAAAGACCTTCTGTTTTCGATATTACAACGATTTCTTCATCAAAAAAGTTAATGTCATCCCCACTAAACAAAGAAGGGTCTAGTGTTCCATTTTTTTGACCAGAAATGCCGGTTCCCGTAACGGCCCCATGGCTAACAATAATGGGTATTTTATTGTCATATTCATTTTCAATAAGTGAAAAATACTGCAATCTTGATTTTAAGCTCATATGTTTTATGTCTATAAATATGGGCTTACCATCATTATTTATCAAGGCTCTAACTACTTTATGTCCTAATTCAGAAAATCCATTGTTCAAATTTTCAAATTGATTCACCAGTGGCCCTAATCGATCCAGACTTCTGGCATGACCACATAAATCATTGTTAAAATTATGTGCAAGCGTAATAAAAAGAGGAGGGAATTCCCATTTTTTAATCTGTCTGATATTATTTAATACTTCCTCATCATCTGTAGTATGCCCATATGGCCTCAAACCTGAATTAAAAACGTGTGCCCCTTCAATAGTGCTAATTACTGCTAAAGTATTTTCTGATTTTAAAATTCGCTCTGTCTCTGACCAGGAAGCAGCAAAATTCCATTTTTTAACGGTGCCATCAACCATCTGTTCTTTACGGCTGTTTAGTAAAAAAGTATATTCATTCTCTAAGTCCTGAAAATAATTGCCATGCTTTTGTAGGTAGCGAATTCTTTTATAGCCAATACTTGTTATCATATTCGCAAGTCTTGCTGAAACAGGTCCGTTTAAAAATCCATTGATAAAGAATCCTTTTTCAAAAGGATAAAGTGAAACAAAAGCGACCCTAATATTTGCATTTGACATGGTTGTGAAATCTGCCTGGCTAAACTTAGTCATTCCGGTTAGCGCATTAAAAGCTTTTGAAATCCATGTTGGAGGATTTGCATACCAAAGGTCAGATTTATGATTTTTCCTGCCAGACCTGCCCGAGAATGAATGTCCAAATGTTTTTAGATTTGGGTGGCAGTGGAGGTCAGTAAATTTGAATTGTAATGACTTCATTTTTCTATTCTTGATACCAAGAGCTGCTATTCATTAGGCTACTGTTCTAACTCGGAAGCATTGTTTTTTATGAGTTGATAATGATAATTTAAGGCTTCATTCAATGAATAAGACCGATACCCCAGGTTATTTTCATTTGCATAATTTTCTACGATTTGTGTTAACTCTGGAGCAAATACGGAACTAACTCTAGGGAAAAGATGATGAATCAAATGATAATTAAAATTACCCAAAAGGTTATTACCTAACCATTTATTTATTCTTACATCATTTGTTGTATTGAATTGATGTCTGAGCCAACTGTCAGACAACCTTCCCTGAGCATCAGGAAGAGGAAAATCATTGGTATTGTTGGCATGAGGTGTTAACAGTATTAACAAAGCGAAAATCCCTGCAATGACTATCATTATAAGCATTGCTCCTACAGCACTAATAATAGACATGCCATTTAATACGGGTACGACAACCGAATAAAAAATAAAGAATAGTTTAAAACTAAAAAGTTTCACATACTCAACGATTGGGATCTTAATAACTTTTCGAATGAGCTGTCCTTCACTAAAAAAATCCTTAAAATCTCTTATAAAAACCCAGTTAACCAAATAGAGCGGATAAAACAAAAAGATTAAAAAATGTTGATAGGAATGAAGTTTTGTTTTCTTATCGTGAGGATATATCCTAAATAAACTTGCTTGTTCAATATCAGAATCCCATCCGGCTATATTTTGATATCCATGATGCAATCGCATATGCCTCTTTTTCCATATAAAGCTGTTAGAACCTATCAAGTCAAAAAAATACAATAACATTCGATTATATTTTCTTGTCTCAAAAATATTATCATGAACAGCTTCATGTACCATGTTAAGAAAGATCAATACCGTAGTCATACCCATCAATCCATAGATAATAAAGAATGCTATATGATTGGTATAAAATTTTGTTGAAATGAGATAAAGAATTATATAAAGAACAGGAAAAAATATCGCTCTTATTTTGGCATGCATCTTCCTACTATTTGGCAGTTTTAATAATTCTAGATTAACCCTGTCTTTAAGAATGTTAAAATGAAGTTTATCCTTATCGTCTTGGATAAAAGTTACTTTTTTAATCATCTTCACCTCAATTTTATCAATTCAAAACAACACAACCAAATCCGATAATTTGCTTTAATTTTTGAAACCATCCGAAAGGGAGCTATCACTGGAAATGATCATATTCGATATATGTCGAATAACTCAAATTTACTAAAAATAAACCAAAAGTCAAATTTACACCTCAATACCAGTGGTTTACATTTGATTGTAAAATAGAATTAGAAACAAGTTCTTAAAAAGACCATTTGAATCTGACAAAAATTGCAGTACCACTGTTCACTAATGGGTCCCCATTCTGATCCTCGACTTCATCCATATTATAATATTGCCCTATACCTGCTAATTCCATGGAGTCTGATATAGAATAGGTCAAGGTGGGTCCTACATACATAAAATTCCCTTCAGGCCCATACATCCCTGCCAGCATGACTCTAAATAACGGACTAACATCATACCCACCACTTCCAAAAATTGCCAGTTTGGTAGGGAACAAGTTTTTTGGACTTAGATCCTGAAATAAAAGATCTCCCAATCCACTTGAGAAATTCTCGGCTCCAAAGCCATTGTACAAAGTCTCAAATTGAACATTAAGTGAGCTTTTAAAAGTGTAATCATAATGAATAGTAGCAGTAGCTTTACCTCCTCCATCATCTTTGTCCATTGGGTGATAATAAGTCATTTCTCCACTAAAACCTCCTCCGGCAATACTTCCGGAAAAACCACCTCCAAGTACATAATCCGATTCAGTGTATACCCCTCCCAAAAACTGTATATCATATCCTTTTGTATTAAACCTGTAAAGCATCACCGAAGTAATTTCACTTGCTGAATTAAGTGAAGTGGAAAGTTCTAACTTACTGGATTGGCCGATGTAGTATTGCAACCTGACCGCATCACTGCCTGGTTTCTCTTCATAGTCAAAATCAAAATAGGAGTAAGTATTGAAAAGATCATTTGGGTTCCATACGAAAGACTGTCCCCAATTGATTCTTTGTCGACCAACAGTTATTTGAAGATTTCCTGCAGTATAATCTAACATAAAGCGATCAAGTTGAGAAAGACCAATCCAGGAAGTATTTTCAGCCCAAACCCAGGACAAATCAAAATACCCATTATCTCTTGATACATAGTCTGCATATCCCGGAATCAAACTAACATTATTACCGATGATCACCCTGTTTCTCAATCCTCCTGTAAAAGTCAGTTTGTCACTGATAAACCAATTGACATCAAATCGATTATGAAGAACGTTCTCTAAGGCCATTTCTCCATCTTCTCCAATTGTCTGCATAATAGCCATTCCTTTCACGTAGCCTTTGACCATCCATTTTTCTTGCGATAATGCAGTACAGCTTAGAAGGAGCATCATGAAAAAAAGTAGTTTTTTCAGCATAATTTAACGCTTATAAGGCCAAGGTTTAAAATAAAATCAAGATTTTACGATATCTGATATCACCTTACCATCATCCAAGGTAACCACCCTTCTTGCCTTATCCATAACTCTTTGGTCATGTGTTGCAAAAATAAAGGTGATATGCTCTTCTTTATTCAATTGCTCCATGATATCTAAGAGCTGGTTTGTTGCTGTTGAATCCAAATTGGCTGTAGGTTCATCAGCCAGAATGAACTTTGGTTTTGAGGCCAACGCTCTGGCAACCGCAACTCGTTGTTGCTGACCTCCTGAAAGTTGGTTTGGCTTACTGTTTAATTTTTCTCCCAATCCTACAGATTCTAAAAGCGTGATCGTACGCTCATCCATTTCTTTCTTATTCCAGTTCTGCAGCTGCATGATAAATTCAACATTCTCCTTAGCGGTTAATACAGGAATCAGGTTATAAGCCTGAAAAACAAATCCAATATTTCTCAATCTAAAATCAATCAATTTATTGGAAGACAATTCAGACATGACACTTCCGTCAACAACCACATTTCCTGATGTGGGAACTTCCAGCCCCCCAATCATGTTCATCAAAGTTGTCTTTCCACAGCCTGAAGGCCCAACTATAGCAGCAAACTCGCCTTCCTCAAAACTGAGATCAATACCATTGACGGCATACACCGGCACTTCTGTATCATGATAGGTTTTCGTTAAATTGTTGATATGAATGATACTCATAATATTTAATTTCCTGATTAATTAAATGGACCTTATCGCCTCTGCCGGATGTAATTTTAATGCTTTTAAGGCTGGATAGATCGATGCTATTATTCCGGTAAAAATGACCAAGACTGTGATCTGCATATATCTATATCCTTCCAACATGGGATAGGTAATCGCGGCATAACCCACACTTTCCATTCCTTCTGCATAAGAAGACAAATCTATTCCTGCTTTACTGAAATAATTGATCAATAACACACTTAAGATCTCTCCTAATACTGCACCCACAAGCGCTAAAAATATAGTCTCTAGCATGATCATAAAAAACACCCTTCTTTTATTCATACCAATGGCCATGAGCATTCCCAATTCTCTAGTTCGTTCCAGAACTACCATGAGCATAGTATTCACTATCCCAAATCCTAAGGCCCCTAAAATAATGACCATAAACAAGCCCATCATTGTATCCATATAGCCTGACATCAAGCTTAAATAAGGTGAAACTTCAGCCCAGTCTTCTATCTTTTCATCTGGAAATTTGTTTTGTAATTCCCCTGCCAGCAATTCGGCTTTCTCGAAATCATCCAGCAAAAGCACGATTTCATGTGCTTCATCTTTAGGCAAGGCCAATACCCTTCGCAGGTCATCATTTTTTACAAAAACATGCATTTTATCCCATGGATTGTTATCGGTTCTAAATATACCTACCACTTTAAAAGCTGCTCCCGTAATCTCCCCGTTATAATCTTGAAAAGTAAGTACGATTTTTGACTTTAATCGAGCCTTAAGTTCATCTGCAAGGGCTCGGGAAATCACAATAGAATTCTTCTTTTCAGCCTCAAAAAAATCTCCTGATGCCGTATCAATCTTTTTATAAATTTCAAAAACCTGCTTTTCTTGTATTGGATCTACCCCAATAATATTAACGCCCATATTCTTATTAGCTGTCGCAGACATCCCTGTTACAAGAATTCTCTCGGTTACGCCAATAACATCTGTTTTATCTTGAAGATACTTTAATTTTTCTGCGGTGTTTTTTATGGTTTTTTTGACATCAGTGTTTTCATTATAAACAGGATTATGCAATTGTACATGTCCAATTTCATAAGCAAAAGTATTCTTTACCCGTTGTTGGGCCATTCCATTCATCCAGGCACTTGAAAACAATCCTCCAACCAGACCAGAGGCAATGGCAAAAATGACTACAGCACTTCTCATCTTGCTGCGCCACAAACTTCTCCAGGCTATCTTGATTAAAACCATAATTATGTTCTTAAGCCTTTAACAACTTCTAAATTCAATATCTTAATTGTGGGGTATGACATCGCGATCAAACTAAGTATACTAATGGCTATTCCCTGAAAAACGAAAATATTCCCTTCCATACTCATGGGTAAAACAGGTTCAAAATTAAAGTCCTGCATCACTTCAACCGCATCCCCAGAAAATTCAATCGGGTTATAATAAAAATAGAACATCACGGGCAGACTAATCATAATTCCTGCAGCTACTGCCATGGCTGTAAGAATAAATAATTCAACAATCACAACTTTGGCCAGTTGCATTTTTTGCATACCTATAGCCACCATCACTGAGAATTCGCGTATTCTCTCATTGGTCATCATGAGCACTGTTCCAAATATGCCAAAGGCAATAACCATATACAAAATTGCGATCATGATGACACCACCCGCATTATCGGTTTCAATCATCTGAATCAATTCTTTATTCATGACTTCCCAACCTAAAACCTGGTATTGTTGTGGATCTATTTTCTGTTTCACATCTATTTCGACCGCATTAGTTTGATCCATATCTTTCAAATCAAACACCAACGCTGTATACCTGTCATAGGCTGAAAACAGTTCTTGCGCCTCTTTAACAGCCAGATAAACAGTACTTCTATTCATCTCAGGAGTAGGAAGTTTTAAAATTCCTTTGATTGGGTATAAACCTGCTGCAGTTGCTCCATGATAACCTGAAGAAAACAACACTAGTGTATCGTTGACACCGACCTTTAAAAAGATCGCCAATCCTTGGGCAACCAGTATACTTTTGTCTTCTGAGTCAATGAATTCACCTTCCTTAAGAAAAGATTTGACCTTGGTCATTTTATTTTCTTTTTCCGGATCGATTCCCATCACGGCAACTCCTTTTGTGGATTCACCAGAAGAAGCTAGTGCAAATGATTCAAGCCTAGGAATAATCTGATTAATTTCAGGATTCTTAGATAAATCATCAACTATAGATGGGTCAATAGTCATTGTGTTATTGATCGTCTTATCATCCCAATAATCCTTGTTTTGAACCTGTAAATATCCTGTATAGGATTCAACCGCGTTCGTTTTCATCTTGGCATAGGATCCCCTTTGGAAACCCCTCATAATAATGGCAAAGAACAAAGCGAACATGATCGAAGCAACCGTGATCATAGTCCTTCTCTTATTCCTCCAGATATTTCTCCAGGCTATTTTAACAATAGTATTCATTGAATATTCGTTAGTTTACCTAATTCGTTTCATATTCTGCTGCGAGAAGTAAGTTGTTGGTAATTCTACATCATACTGTACTTCCTTTAAAAAGATAACCGTCTTTTTTCCTTCTCCATCGGCCGGAACAATTTCTATTCTACTTGGAATCAGCCTGCCGTCCATTTTCTTAAAGTCATATCCAAAATCACTTTTGACCAAATCATCATCCTCATCATAATATTCTGATTTGATCTGAATGAATTCATCTTTAGTAATCCATTTATACACTTTTGCCCATATAACTGCAGCTTCTTCTTTGGGGATCATTTTTATTTTATAACATGCCAATCCCTCAATTGTTTCTTCTTTATCAATACTGTGATTGTAATCCCTTACGATTGAACTTTCCTTAAGTATATCGTCATTGGTATAATCGGATCCCATCCATCCCTGTGACATCATAGACGCCGGAATTTTGATCATACGACCAATGCTCGGCATCCAATTCCACATCTCTGTTTCTCTTTTCATAAAAACCTGGCCTTTATCCTTTGCGGGAGCTGTGATAAAGGTCATCGAATAATCCAATCCGTTCGACCAACTTTTCATCGAGATAGTACG
>CAJQNF010000079.1 GCA_905479625.1 uncultured Flavobacteriaceae bacterium
ACCTCTCGGTTGAATTCCGATTAATATGGTATTACTAAAGTCATGATGATTTTCGATGAGTTGGCAAGCCAAACGATTAAGAATGATAAATATCTCTTTTTCGTCAAGTAAGGTCTTTTTGGCCATAATAGCATTAAAGGCATTAAATATGAAACAAAGTTACAGTTTTTTTTGTGACGAAAAATAAAATTTAAGGTGTTAATTAAATTGTTAAGAAAAATTAATCATTCAATGTTCTCGGGCTTTAATTGATGCTACTTTAGTAACAACAAAAAAGCACTTATATGCAGCATTTTTCAAATAATAACGATAATCAACCTTTATCAAAATTTGAATTGATGCTAAAAACCAATAGCGTATATTTTTTTGATTCCAATGAATTTGAAGAGATCATCCTGTTTTATGTAGATAGTGGTAAATTCTCTTTGGCTAAAAAAGCACTTCATTTAGGCCTTTCTCAACACCCATCTTCAGTATCCTTAAAATTAATTCATGTTGAATTACTGATTTTAGACGAAAAACTGGATAATGCAGAAAAAATTCTGGACCAGCTTAAGGAAATTGAACCTTCCAATGAGGATATATATATTCAAAAGGCGGCCATTTTTTCTAAGAAAGGAAAGCATCAGCTGGCCGTGGATAACCTTCAACTCGCATTGTTATATGCCGATGAAGATGCAGAGATTCTTTCGATGATCGGAATGGAGTATCTTTTTCTGGAAGATTTTGATACGGCACGTTTTAATTTTGCCAAAAGCCTTGATGTTGAATACGAAAACTATTCTTCACTGTATAATGTCATCTATTGTTTTGACATGATGAAAAAACATAAAGAGGCTATAGTATACCTTATCAAGTATATAGAAAAAGATCCATATAGTGAGATCGCATGGCACCAATTAGGAAGACAGTATTATATCGTTTTTGATTATCAAAAGGCTTTACAGGCCTTTGAATATTCCATATTAATTGATGAAGAATTTATTGGGGCCCATCTGGAAAAGGCAAAAACTTTGGAAGAATTGGGGCATTATAAAGAGGCTATAGTATTTTACCATAAAACCATGGAATTGGATACGCCCACTTCCTTTGCTTATCTGAGAATTGGTAAATGCTATGAACAACTTAAGTCTGCAAAAGATGCCATTGATTTTTACAATAAAACGGTTACTGAAGATCCATTATTAGATAAGGGGTGGCTCGCACTTACTGATATTTATATCAGCCGTAATAATTTTTATAAGGCTTTGTTTTACATCAATAAAGCGCTTAGCATAGATGAAGAGAATTACCTGTATTGGCATAAATTTGCTGAGATCAATCTGAAGCTGAACTTGTTTGAAGAAGCCGCACGCGCTTATTATAAATGTATAGGCTTAAAGGATGACAGATTAGAGGTGTATCTTGCTCTGGCAGATGTTCTTCATTTTCTTGGTGAGTTTGACGAGGCAATTGTTGTTTTAATGGATGCCAGAGAAGCTTATAAAGATCAAGCTGAGATTATATATCGATTAGCTGGTATGCATTTTCTGGTTCAAAAGAAAAAAGAAGGACTGTTTTTCTTTGAATCTGCATTAAAATCTGATCTAGACTATCTGGATGTAGCTAAGGAGTTATACCCAACTGTTATTGAGCTTAACGAGGTGCAGTTGCTGATTTCTAAATTTAAAGGTTTAGGAGAATCCTAAGACATTTTTTCAATTTCTTTCCCGGCTTTATATCGACTAACACTAAGCAATTTTAGTTATATTTGGCTCTTAAATTTTAGCTTGATATTTTGGGAATAAGAACAGTCAAAGATTATTTTGTTATAGCCCTTAAAGGGGTGGCTATGGGAGCAGCTGATGTTGTGCCTGGCGTATCAGGAGGTACAATAGCTTTTATTTCAGGTATTTATGAAGAATTGATCGATTCGATCAGTAAGGTGAGCCTGGCTACTTTAAAGCTATGGAAAAAAGAAGGTTTTTCTGCTATGTGGCAGGAACTTAACGGTAATTTTTTGATATCTCTGGCAATAGGCATCGGATTAAGTATCATCACCTTGGCAAAGTTGATCCGACATCTTCTTGAGACACAACCTATTTTGATATGGTCCTTTTTTTTCGGATTGGTGCTAGCCAGTATTATCTATGTAGCAAGGCAGATCACAAGATGGAACCTGGGAGCCATTATTTTACTCATTGGAGGTGCATTAACGGCTTATTTTATCACCACCCTGACACCTCAAACTAGTAATGTTTCCTATCCATATGTCTTTTTTTCCGGAGCTTTGGCTATCTGCGCGATGATTCTTCCCGGGATATCGGGAAGCTTTATTCTACTTTTATTAGGAATGTACAGACCGGTGTTGGATGCTATTAATGATAAGAATATAGGGCTATTGGCAACTTTGATGCTGGGAGCCGTGGTAGGATTATTGTCATTTTCCCGTTTATTGAAATGGTTGTTTGATCATTATGCAAATTTAACGCTGGCAGTTTTAACAGGGTTTATTATCGGTTCTCTGAATAAAATCTGGCCATGGAAGGAAGTTTTGGAGGCAGAAATGATCAATGGAAAGTTAAAAATTTTAAAAGAAAAGAGCGTATTTCCTGGGTCTTATGATGGAGATCCTCAACTGGTTTGGGCACTTTTACTCGCAGCAGTAGGATTTTTATTTATTATTTTATTAGAAAGATTAGCTTTGAAAAAGGATAAATAAATGGCCGAAAACACGAGAACTTTCTGGGATAAAATACTCCTTTTTATCAAAGGAGTAGCCATGGGGGCTGCCAATAAGGTCCCGGGTGTTTCAGGTGGCTTGGTCGCGTTTGTTACCGGATTTTATGAAGAGCTGATCTATTCACTTCAGAAGATCAATAGAAAGGCTTTGAAACTCCTTATTGACGGGAGATTTAAAAGTTTTTATCAATATGTAAACGGAAGGTTTTTACTGTTGGTTTTTGCTGGAAGTACATTTAGCTATTTTTCGGTTTCTCGGGTTTTGGATTATTTGATCCAAAATTTTGAATTGTATGTTTGGGCTACTTTTTTTGGAATGATCTTGGGCTCGATTTATTATGTTGCCAAGGATTTTAATGATTTCTCTCGGGTAAACCTTTTTACTATGGGGCTGGGTGTCGCCATAGGTGTTGCCATAAGTTTTATGAGTCCGGCTAAAGAGAATGATAATTTATGGTTCGTGTTTTTTTGTGGAATAGTAGGCGTATCGGGAATGACTTTGCCAGGACTTTCAGGATCTTTTATCCTTATATTGATGGGTAATTATGTATTACTGTTAGTTGATTCCGTTAACGAGTTGTATAAAACGATCCAGGATATTTTCACCTTGAATTTTGATTTTATTCACGACACAGTTAGGATACGTTATTTAAAGATCATTGCCAGTTTTGGATTAGGATCCGTATTTGGATTGGTCATTACCTCACACATTTTAGGGTATCTTTTAAAAAGGTTTCATCAGATCATTACGGCCTTGATCATTGGTTTTATTGGAGGTTCTCTTGGCAATGTTTGGCCGTGGAAAAAAGAAATCTACAAAATGGAGGAAGGCCAATACCTGTTTGATAGCCTTGGCAATAAAATTGTAGAAAATTACGTCAGGTATTTTCCTGATTTCTCTGATAGCACCACCTGGTATGCGATATTTTATATTCTCGTAGGCTTAGCCATACTGCTCATTATTGATTGGTTTGGACCAAAAAAAGTGGTTAGATCTTAACCCGATTATCTTTTCATACTTTATTTAAGTAGTGTAAATAGCATTCATCAATAATACCATTGCGATGATCACAATGGGGCCAATAATACCAGCTACCAGTCCCCCGGGGCGAAAATCTTTCTGTTCCAATTTGCCAGTACTAAAAGCGATGGCATTGGGAGGCGTTGAGATCGGCATAAACAAAGCTGCAGAGGCACTCAGTCCAATCACTAAAGGAAGTATCACCTTATTTGAAGAAACCAGAATTATGGCTATTGGGATCAAAATAGTTGTAGTTGCTGTGTTACTCATAAAGTTTGAAAGAATCACCGTCATCAAGGAGAACACAATCATCAAAGCGTACAAATTTAAATCGTAGTTGCTTAACATTTTTACATAGTACTCAGCCAATCCAGTTTCTTGAATAGCCAATCCTAAAGATAAACCACCTGCTACAAGCATTAAAGTATCCCAAGGCAATTTTCGAATATCATTCCCTGATACAATCCCCAAGAGGGTAAGTAACATAATAGGTAATAAAGATACTGCTGAAGCTGGTATACCGTGTATATTTCCTGTTAACCACAAAGTCAATGTCAGTAGCAGAACTCCTGATACTATTTTTCGTTTAATACGGAATATTCTTGAATTGCTTGGGGTATCACCTTCAAGATCATTCAGAAAGCCTAAATCAATAGTTGAGACCTTGGGAACAAATTTGTTGATCAGGAACAACCAAAAAAGCAACACCAGGATGACCGCCACCGGGAAACCGATGATCATCCATTCCAGAAAGCCGAATTGAATCCCGTGATTACTCATCGCGTCTACTGCAATGGCGTTCGGTGGTGATCCTATGATGGTTCCCATCCCTCCAAGAGAAGCTGCTGCAGGAATTCCGATCAGTAGGGCTTTCGAAAATGGCGCATTTTTTTCAAGCGTATTTATAAATGGAATCACTGCGGCAATCATCATCGCAGTGGTGGCCGTGTTCGACATGATCATTGAAAATACCGCCGTTACAAGCATAATACCCAATAGTACGTTTCTCGGTTTAGATCCAAATTTTGAAATAGTCACTTTGAACAAAGTTTTATCCAACCCTACTTTTTGCATAGCTTCAGCTATTACGAATCCACCTAGCATCAGCCAGATCACACTATTTGACCAGGTTTGCACATATTTGGCCACATATTTAGACGCATTTTCAGGATCAATTTCAGCATAATAACCTCCCAAAGCGAAAACGAGAAAACCAAAGATCAGTAAACCAACAGCAAAGGGTGGAACTGCTTCCGTGACCCACAGGCCAATTGAGAAAAACAATAAGAATAAAACATAAACCTGCGCTTGATCCAGTTCAGGGCTATTGATCCAATAGGTCATTACAAATGCAAATATGGCACTTAG
The DNA here is from genome assembly GCA_905479625.1 of uncultured Flavobacteriaceae bacterium. Classification (GTDB taxonomy): domain Bacteria; phylum Bacteroidota; class Bacteroidia; order Flavobacteriales; family Flavobacteriaceae; genus Lutimonas. Next base: position 5,111 of record CAJQNF010000079.1, read on the forward strand.
TAAAAAATAAATAATTTTCTGTTGTATGTCAACGACGTGTTGAAATTTTTTTAAATACCGCATGGAGGCGGTCCTAGAATCAGCCATGTGTTAGTTACTTAGTTAATAGATGACAAAGTTACGTTATCTACAATTTTAAGATCAATTAAGTAAAAATATTTACGAAACCGTTTTATTAGACATAAAAAAAGCCCGAGATCAATCGGGCTTGTATAGCTTTTAAAGGTATTTATGCTAAGGAGCCTAAATATCTTTCAGAGTCAAGTGCTGCCATACAGCCAGTACCTGCCGCAGTGATCGCCTGTCTGTATTCTTTATCCTGCACGTCACCCGCAGCGAAAACACCTGGAAGGTTTGTTTTTGTGGTTTTACCTTTGGTAATTAGATAGCCCACGTCATCCATGTCCAGAATTCCTTTAAAAATTTCTGTATTTGGTTTGTGCCCAATGGCGACAAAAACACCAGTTATATCGAGTTGCGTTTTTTCATTGGTAATATTATTGAAAATGCGCACGCCTTCAACAACTTGATCTCCTAAAACCTCCTCTAATTCGGTATTGTACATCACTTCAATATTCTCTGTTTTCTCTACACGATGTTGCATCGCTTTTGAAGCTCTCATGTAATCTTTTCTCACCAAAATGGTTACTTTCTTGCAGATGTTAGACAAATAAGTAGCCTCTTCTGCAGCAGTATCTCCTGCGCCAATAACGACTACATCTTGTCCTTTATAAAAGAAACCGTCACATGTCGCACAAGCAGAAACACCACCACCAATTAATCTTTGCTCACTTTCAATACCTAAATATTTAGCCGTCGCTCCAGTAGAAATGATCACCGTTTCGGCTTCTATCACTTTAGATTCATCAATAGTTACTTTATGAATACCTCCAACTTCTTTGCTGAAATCAACCTTGGTCGCCATTCCAAACCTTACATCAGTTCCAAACCTTTCCGCTTGATTTTTAAAATCATCCATCATTGCTGTACCGTCAGTGCCCTTTGGATAGCCTGGATAGTTATCTACTTCTGTGGTAGTTGTTAATTGACCACCCATTTGCATCCCGGTATAAACAACAGGATGTAAATCCGCTCGAGCGGCATAAATGGCGGCTGCATAGCCTGCAGGTCCAGATCCTATAACCAAACATTTTATTTTTTCAATTGTACCATCCATGATTGTATCTATTTAAATTTAAGAAGACAAAAATATGCAAATCCAAACTTTTAAAATGCGATTCAATATCTTTTTTTTCAACACTGCTATAACCGTTTTTAATTGTTAAATTTAGCTTCGTTTTATGACGAATTTGATGGCAAAAACTTACAAATAGGTTATTTACCGATAGATAAATGTATAGATCTAAAGATTTTTTGAAAAGCAAATTAAAGAGAACAGAGGCGTGCTGATGTATTTTGCAACAAATAGCTGTTCGGTTGGCGAAGCACTGGAACCCAAGGTGAGAAATTTGTTGCATATAAAATTCCCAAAACTTGTGTTTACTTTTGTAGATATGAACGAAGTGCCTGAATTTTCAGCTGCTCACCAAGTATTTGCGGAACCTACAATTTTACTCTTTCTCGATGGTAAAGAGTATTTAAGAAAGAGCAGACATATTGGTGTAAACGAGCTTGAATTGGCTATTGAGCGAAACTATCATTTGGCCTTTGAAGAATAATAATATTTTACTTGAATATCTGAGATTAAGTTTTATCTTTGCAGCCTTGAAAAATAGATAACCGATCGGGGTGTAGCGTAGCCCGGTTATCGCGCCTCGTTTGGGACGAGGAGGTCGCAGGTTCGAATCCTGCCACCCCGACAATAAAAGCTTTGCAAATTTTGCAGAGCTTTTTTTATGCAGTTGATTGAGCTTGCTCAAAAACAACTGTATAAAAAAAGAAATGCACGACCGAAGGGAGTCAAGGCTTTTATTAGCATCATTCCCTAACCCAGGATCAACGCAGTTAATCCTGGCTTTAAAGGATATTTATTATCTAAGCTTGATCAGCTTTTTTAGTCAAGGGACTCCCTTTAGGATCACCAACCGAAGGGAGGTAATCCGATTGAAGATTGAAGATTTTAGATTTTTGATTTTGCTTTAGCATCATTCCCTAACCCAGGATCAACGCAGTTAATCCTTTGTTGAAGGGAGAAGGGAGAAGTGAGAAGTGAGAAGGGAGAAGTATTTTCCCGAATCAGGATCTCTGACCTAAAGAAACTCATCACCTCACCTCCGATCACCTCGCAAGAGCTAAAACAAATTTCAAAAACTCTGACTATCATAGCATGATTTTTATCATAGGCAATATGGACATGTATTCATACTTTTATACTAGGGCAAATGAATAGGACTGCCAGCTACTGTTTATTTAAACTATCATAACACTATTATTTACTCAAAGCGTTGCTTATGCGGATACAAGTAAAAGATTTTATGTCGGCTCCAGTCGCAACTGCGATGGAAGAATATAACGTTCTAGAAATTAGAATGCTTATGAAGGAAAAAGGAATTCATGCTATTCCAATTATTTCGTATTCCAATGATTCACTAAAGGTTGAAACGACTATTCAAGGCATTATCACTGCTACAGATATAAATAAGGAAGTGAGCGAAGATACAACTGCGGCAGATATAATGACTTCCTCAAATATTCACCTTGTTCATCCAGATTCAAGCGCTAAGGCAGCTGCCAAGATGATGATAAGGCATAATGTGCATCATATCATTGTGATGCATGAAGGAGAAATAAAAGGTATGATTAGCTCTTTAGATTTTACGAAATTAGTTGCGGAACATTCGCTGGGATAAAAACAATTTCTCAGCTATAAAACCTAAAGATGTTTCGTTTTTCTTGCTTCAAATTAAAGATAACACCAACATCACTAATATGTAGATGATCACATATTGAATTTTCTAATGTAGAAAAATTAATTTTCTCAAATTGTATCGATCAACCCTCAAACTATCATTAATTGAGGCATATGATTCGTAAATTTTAACGTTTAGTTTTAAGTCAAAAAGGACACTAAGTAAAATAGTTAATAGCTATTTATGACCTTCAATTTAATAGCCAAACATTTAAGGCGTCATGATAATAATCATATTTAAATCAATAAACTAAGCTTAATTTTATGAATTATTTAATTTACTCACCAAAGTCGCATATAAAATTAAGAATATGGCAAAAGTAAGAGGGGCGATAGTAGTTGACACAGAGACCTGTAAAGGTTGTGAAGTCTGTATACCGGTTTGCGAAGAAAAAGTAATAAGCATGTCGACAGAGGTTAACCGAAAAGGATACCATTATGCCTATATGAGTAATCCTGAAGCATGCACCGGTTGTACCAATTGTGCCATAGTTTGCCCGGATCGGGCAATTGAAGTATACCGCATTAAAGTTTAAAT
>CAJQNF010000080.1 GCA_905479625.1 uncultured Flavobacteriaceae bacterium
CGTAATATCAGATTGGGTGAGGCACCTAGTTTCGGAGAAAGCATTATTTCTTACGACGCTACGAGCAGAGGAGCTATAAATTATATTAATTTGGCTCATGAAATTATAAAAAACAACAGCAATAATGGCGAAAGCGACTAAGAAACAGGTTTTAGGAAGAGGCTTATCAGCCTTATTGAGTGACACCAAGGAAGATATAGTTTCTATCCAGGATAAGAACGCAGAAAAACTTGTTGGTACTATTGTTGAAATTGAATTAGATGCCATTGCAGTCAATCCATTTCAACCAAGAACTAATTTTAATGAAGAAGCTTTAAAGGAGCTTGCAGGTTCGATCAGGGAGTTGGGTGTTATCCAGCCAATTACGGTAAGAAAGCTAGAGGGAAACAAGTTTCAGTTGGTTTCCGGAGAAAGAAGGTATAGAGCATCCAGGTTGATTGGTGCGACCTCCATCCCTGCCTATGTGCGCATTGCCAATGATCAGGAAATGCTTGAAATGGCATTGGTGGAGAATATACAGCGAAAAGACCTTGATCCTATTGAAGTGGCCTTGTCATACAGGCAACTTATCGAAGAGGTCAAACTAACCCAGGAACAATTGAGTATCAGGGTGGGTAAGAATCGCTCCACCGTAACCAATTTTTTAAGATTGTTAAAACTGGACCCCATCATTCAGACCGGAATCCGAGATGGTTTTTTAAGTATGGGTCATGGACGAGCGCTGATCAATATTTATGAGCCTGAGTTACAATTAGAAGTGTATCAAAAAATTATTAAGGATAAACTTTCTGTGCGTCAAACGGAGCAATTGGTAAAAAGTGTCAAAGAAGGGAAACCTGTTGAGGCCTTACCTGTTGTGAAAAAAGAAATTCCAGATCATTTTAAAAAAGGTCTAAAAGAGATAAGTGCCTACCTGGGCCATAAAGTTGATGTCAAACTTTCAGGCAGGGATAAAGGAAAAATTATTATTCCTTTTCATTCAGAAGAGGATTTTGCCCGTATCAAAAAATTACTTGAGTAAATGTTGCAAAAAATTACTTTTAGTTTAATTGTTTGCATTTTTTGTTGGAACCTTTGTCAATCTCAGGAGGAGAAGAAGGATGGAAAAAAGAAGAAAGACAAAACGGAGGAAGGAGTTCTAACACTGGAGTCGCAAACGATAGACCCTCTTTCGCCTGCAAGGGCTGCATTTTATTCTGCCGTACTTCCTGGTTTGGGTCAGGCCTATAATAAAAAGTACTGGAAGGTTCCTATTGTATATGCCGCCTTAGGTACCGGAGTTTATTTCATTGTAGACAATCAACAAAGGTATGACAGATATCAAACCGCTTATAAATTGAGGATATCAGGTCGAGCTGATGAGTTTAATGGTTCAGGGGATAGTCCCAACATAAGTGACGCAGGATTGATCAGAGCACAGGAAATTTATAAAAAGAATAGAGATTTAGCCGTTTTTATCACCTTAGGCTTATACGCTTTAAATATTATAGAGGCCAATGTTGATGCTCATTTGGATGACAAGGCTTTTAATAGGAATTTATCCTGGAGGCCTTCTTTGCAAATAAATCCTGCAAATAATCAGACGGTGGCGGGTTTGAATTTAAAATTTGACTTTTAATTTAGTAAGAGAATTAAACAATGAAAATTGCATTATTAGGTTACGGTAGAATGGGCCAGGCTATAGAGAAAGTAGCCTTGGAAAGAGGTCATGAAATCGTAATCAGAAAAGATATCGAACCTTTGGAGATCGATCTGGGTATTGCGGACGCAGCAATAGACTTTAGTCACCCTACTGCTGCTTTTGACAATATTAAGTCTTGTATCGATAACAATGTAGCTGTGGTGTCCGGCACTACGGGATGGTTGGACAGGTTTGAGGAGATAAAAGATTATTGTGTAAAAAATGACGGATCTTTTATTTACGCCTCTAATTTCAGTATTGGCGTCAATTTGTTTTTTAACCTAAATGCCTACCTCGCCCAAATGATGAATAAAATCAAGGGGTATGAGGTAGATATGGAAGAAATTCATCATGTTCATAAATTAGATGCACCCAGTGGAACGGCGATTTCTCTGGCAAATGATATACTGGCAGATTCGAAAAAAAATAAATGGACTATAGCATCCCCTGAGAAAGATGCATTATTTATAAAGGTGAAAAGAGAAGGAGAGGTTCCGGGAACACATGTGGTTAACTATGCTTCTGCCATTGATGCTATTGAAATCAAACACACCGCTTTTAACAGAGAAGGATTCGCCCTTGGGGCTGTTGTAGCTGCTGAATGGCTGCAACATAAAAAAGGTGTATTCAATATGAAGGATGTGCTGAGTTTGTAAAACTGTAAGATTAATTTTTGGATACGGGTAACAATTCCAAAAGTAATCCTACTTATTAAAGAAGAATAACAATTAAATAGAAATACGATTATGACCTTAATTCAATGGTTACTTTTTATATTGATACTGCAAGTAGTGCATTTTTTGGGTACTTGGAAGTTATACGTTAAAGCAGGAAGAAAGGCCTGGGAAGCGATCATACCGATCTATAATGCTGTGGTATTGATGAAAATTATCAACCGACCAACATGGTGGGTGATTTTGTTGTTTATTCCTATCATCAATTTGCTCATGTTCCCGATTATCTGGGTGGAAACCATCAGGAGTTTCGGTAAAAACACATCAAAGGATAGTTGGTTGGTAATCTTAACTTTGGGATTATATATTTTCTATGTGAGCTATATGGAGGATGTAAGTTATGTTGAAAACAGAAGTTTAAAGCCAAGGACAGGGACAGGAGAATGGGTAAGTTCGATTGCGTTTGCGGTGATTGCCGCTACTTTGGTGCATACCTATTTTATGCAACCATATACCATACCAACTTCCTCGTTGGAAAAATCACTATTGATCGGAGATTTTCTTTTTGTCAGTAAATTCCATTATGGGGCCAGAGTCCCTATGACAACTGTGGCGGCACCAATGGTGCATGATACACTGCCTATCATCAAAGTTAAAAGTTATTTGAATGTTCCACAATTACCCTACCTAAGGTTACCGGCATTACAAAAGATCAAACAAAATGATATCGTAGTGTTTAGCTGGCCGGTTGACACAGTGGAACAGTTCTTTAAGAAGACCAATCGACGAATCAGAAAACCAATAGATAAAAAATCAAATTACGTAAAAAGATGTGTGGGTATAGCCGGTGACTCTTTAGAAATAAGAGATGGGTATGTGTACATCAATGGTGTAAAGAATGAATTACCGGACAGAGCCAGGTTACAATTTTTTTATGAAGCCGATACGGATGGTAAAGCTTTGAGCGTAAAAAGTTTAAAAAGTCGTTATCACGTTAGAGAAGGAGGGAGACTTCAAGATGGGAATTACATTTTAAACCTGTCAGATGAAGATGCTGCGTTAATCAGTAAAAACCCAACGGTGAAGCGGTTGTCAAAAAGAATCAGTCCCAAAGGTGAACGAGAGGAAGTCTTTCCAAATGTAAGCGCCTTAGATTGGAACAAGGATAATTTTGGGCCTGTTTACATTCCAGAGGAGGGTAAAACTGTAGAATTGAACATGGAAACCTTACCTTTTTATAAACAGATCATTATAGAATATGAAAAGAATAGCCTTAGTGTTACAGATGGCCAGATCTATTTAAACGGTGGTGCTGATCCTGTAAGTTCTTATACGTTTAAGCAAAACTATTACTGGATGATGGGTGACAACAGACATAATTCTGAAGACTCACGGTATTGGGGTTTTGTGCCTTTTGATCATGTTGTAGGAAAACCTGTATTTATCTGGTTCAGTTGGGATTCAGACGGTCAAGGACTGAGTAAGGTCAGATGGGATCGATTGTTTTCAACCGTCGGAGGCAGTGGTGAGCGCGTTTCTTATTTTTATCCTTTTGTTGGGTTGATGGTCTTGCTGTATGGATTTAACTGGTTTCGAAAAAGAAAAAAGGCAGCTTAATTAGACAATTGAATATCATGGCTTTATTGGTGCAACCTACGTTTTTCGGACCTGTCATTCAATATGTGGCCATGGCCAGCCAAACTGATATTGTTTTTGAGAAGCAGGATAACTTTCAAAAGCAGACCTACAGGAACAGATGTTATATTTATGGCGCTAATGGGAAGCAGCTCCTGTCAGTGCCGATCTTTCACTCCAAATCCATGGGTAGGCAAAAAACAAAAGAGGTTAAAATAGATTATAGCTATTCCTGGCAGAAGATTTTTATAAAATCTTTGGAGTCATCATACCGTTCTTCTCCCTATTTCGAGTTTTATGAAGATGAGATCATGCAAGTCTTTAAAAAGCCTTGCAACTATTTACTTGATTTGAATATGCAAGGACATGAATTAATAAGTGATTGCCTTCAATTGGAAAACAACGCTATATTTACCGATGCTTACGAAGAAGCACCTACAGAAATGAAGGATTATCGTTTTTTAGCAGATGCCAGAAAAGAACCTGCATATGACCTAAAGTCATATACACAGGTTTTTGATAACAAGCACGGTTTTATAAGTAATCTAAGTATCCTTGATCTTTTGTTCCATGAGGGAACCAACGCCCTGACTTATTTAGAATCTCATGTGGGTGTTTTAAGCTCAGAAAATTGATCAATCAACTTGCTTATTTCTAGCGGGAAGGAATAGGTGGTGGACCTTCAGGTATCATAGCCTTATAAATTTCATCTCCTTTTCTTTCCTTGTATTCCTGGCTAATTTTTTCAACCATTTTTGGATTTTCATACAAATCAAGCATCGTCATTGCCATAGCTTTTGCTGCATAGACCATGCCTTTATGGCCAATTGACATGCCTCCGCAGGCTACAACCGCCCAAGAGTGCCATGGCGTTCCGTTAGGAGCTGTAGTTATTTTTAGGTTTATATTTGGTACATTCCAACTCACATCACCTACATCAGTAGAGCCGGCTCCTTCCAGATTCTCAATGGTTGCTTTTAGTGGATTGATCTTGCTGTCGAACCCTACTTGAGGTTTATTGGTAGATTCCTGTATTTTTTTTCCAAAATCGATTTCTTCCTTGGTATAGACAATAGGCCCAAGAAGTTCCAAATTATTTTGCATAATTTCTCCACCTGATCTATTGACAAGTACTTCATAAATCCCAGAAATTAAAGATATTTTAAAATCAACATCAGCCATAATTGCAGCACCTTCTGCCATTTCTTTTACTCTTTCATAAACCGGAAGCATTCCGGCACGTTTTGTATCTCTAATGCGCACCCAAAGTTTTGCATAATCCGGGACAACATTAACAACTTGCCCTGCATCCTGAATATGATAGTGCATTCTCACACTTGGCTTAACATGTTCGCGATAGTAATTGATTCCATTAGTGTACAACTCGAGTGCATCAGAAGCACTTTTTCCATTCCATGGGTCCATGGCGGCATGAGCTGCCTGTCCAAAAAACTCCACTTTAAAATCGACTAACGCTAAAGTACTTTGAACGTCAGCTTCTGTCATTGCATTTGGGTGCCAACTAATATTGACATCTACATCATCCCAAAGTCCTTCTCTTACCATCCAGATTTTTCCAAAAAATTTCTCTTCGCTAGGTGTTCCGAAAAATTTAACCGTTCCTTTGATCTTTCCAGCCTCTATCATTTCTTTAATGGCTATTGCTGCCCCCAAACTTCCTGCTCCAAATAAATTGTGTCCGCAGCCATGTCCTGGTGAACCAGCTTCCAATGGATTTTTAGTTGGAACAGCTTTTTGAGAGATTCCGGGTAAGGCGTCAAACTCACCTAAAATGCCAATTACAGGTTTACCAGAGCCATAAGTAGCTACAAAAGCTGTCGGCATGCCTGCAACACCTTTTTCCACCATAAAGCCATTTTGTTCAGCAAAATCTGACAAAATCTCTGATGACTCATATTCTTCGAATGCCGTTTCGGCCTTGGCCCATATTTCGTCACTTATGGCAATGAGTTCAGTTTTATGACTTTCAATAGAGGCTTCGATAAGTGCTTTGTTTTTTGGTAATTTTTGTTGAGCAAGCATCAAGCTGCATGTTAATGCGAAGAAAAGGATGGTCAGTTTTTTCAAAATTTTTAGATTTAGATCTAAAAATAAGGATTTAAGGATAAACCCTTCTGTGATTCCATAAAAAACAGTAAACTATCTTTTCTGAATCAATAGGTTATTTTTAAAATGAGTGTGGCTTATAAAAAAAAGCCGGATAACATGGTTATCCGGCTTTTTAATGTTGTTATGATGTAAGTTTATTTTTTACCTTTCTTATCGGCATATTTCTGTTTGTTAAGTTCGTCCTGTAATTCCCTTCTTACTTTTTGTTCTCTTTCAAGTGCTTTTGCCTTATAGGCCTCAAATTCTTTTTCAGTATCGCTTAATAGATCTCTGGCCTGAACTGTAATAGAATTACTTGATCTGAATCTGAAAATAAAGAACAATAACAAAGCAACCAAACTAAATATAATTGTCCATAGCAGACTATTATAGCCCGTTTTTGTCATTGGAAAACCAAGAAATTTTATGTTATCTTTTTCTTTGGTTACAGAAGTCAGGTTATTGTTGGTTGTTTGAAGATCGGTTTTTAAGCTCTTGATTTCATTCCCTTGTACTTCAACCAGTTTTTTTGTATCACCAAGGTCTTTTTTTAAGCCTTGCATAGAATCCAATACATTGCCTTTGATCTTTTGGTAGAATGTTTTTTTGACAACTTTATACTCCTGGTAGGAACTTGATTTTCTATATAAATAATCAAACTGACTTTCGATTGTACCATTATCCAAAGATGGTTTTGGGCCGGTTTGAACTTCAGCCTGCCCGAAAGCGACTGTACTAAAGCATAATAAAAAAGTGAAAGATAAAACAGTAATGAATTTTTTCATTTCAAGGTTATTTGATTAATAAAATTATAACAATATGTTAATCAGACTTTTATCTATTATTGATATCATTAGATAAGCATAGATGTCAGGTTGAACAATGTCATTATAACCGTTCTCTAAATACAATTAAGAGGGCTCTAAAATTAAATAAATTTAGCACGTCTGCAAAATTATTTTAAGGCTTCTTTAAATAAGCTAATCGGATGTTTTGCACTTCGTTTTGTTCCGTCCATAATCTGATGTCTGCAGCTAGTTCCGGAAGCTATAATTTCAGTATCATGACCATAATTACGAATCTTGGGAAACAGTGTGTCTTCTCCCACTTGCATACTTAATTCATAGTGTTCTTTTTCATAACCAAAAGAACCTGCCATACCACAACAACCAGTATTCATGATACTGACCTGATAATTTTTAGGGAGGCTCAACATGCTAAAGGTCGCTTTCATGTTTGAAAGAGATTTTTGCTGGCAATGCCCGTGTACCTTAATGTTTTTAGTTTTTAAAGTAAACTGATGCTCTCTGATATTTCCCTTTTCAATTTCTTTTTCAATAAATTCTTCGATCGTATAGGCAAATTTTGAAATTTCCTTGGCGGATTCCTTGTCTTCTGCAAGTCTCAGATATTCGTCTCTAAAGGTCAATAGGGCAGAAGGTTCTATACCAACTAATGGCGCGTCTTTATTGATTTTATCTTTAAAAAAGTCAACATTGTAATTGGCAAGTTCCCTTGCCTGGTCAAGCAATCCTTTTGAAATAAAACTTCTCCCACTTTCCTTATGATCAGTTATGATCACTTCATATCCAAGTTTTGAAAGGGCTTCGATGCAGTCCCTGCCGATGATATCGTCATAGAAATTTGTAAATTCATCAATAAACAGATAGACCTGTCCTTTTGGGTATTGTTTTTTTACGAATTGATCTTGATGTTTTTTGTACCACTTTACAGTTGTTGTCTGCGCTAATTTTGGGATACTTCTTTCTACAGCGACGCCTATGAATCGTTTCGCCAAACTCGTATTGAGCAGCATATTGGTAACAGAGGGCATCAGGGATCCAAGTTTGTTATATTTTACATTGTCTGCGAATAAACGAGTTCTAAAAGAGATGCCATTTTCTTTTTGGTATTGATAGAGAAATTCAGCTTTTAAGGCGGCGACATCAACATTACTAGGACATTCACTGGCGCAGGCCTTGCAGCTTAGGCACAGATCAAACACCTCCTTTAATTCTTCATGATCAAAACGGTTTGCTTTGTCACTATTTGTTAAAAACTCTCTAAGCACATTCGCCCTGGCCCTTGTGCTGTCTTTTTCATTTTTTGTTGCTCTATAACTCGGACACATGGTACCACCTGCAAAAACCGGTTTTCTGCAATCACCGGAACCATTACATTTCTCTGCTGCTTTTAAGATCCCTTCTGAATCTGAAAAGTCCAGTATGGTTTCAATGACGGGCTCTTCTCTGTCTGGAACGTACCTAAGGGAAGCATCCATTGGCCAGGGATCAATAATTTTTCCTGGGTTAAATATTTGATGAGGATCAAAAACAACTTTGATCTTTCTCATGAGTTCAACGTTCTTTTTACCGAGCATCAGCGTCAGAAATTCTGACCTTACAATACCATCTCCGTGTTCACCACTCATGGAGCCTTTATACTTTTTTACAAGTTGTGCAACTTTGGTAGTGATTTCACGGAATAAATGGATGTCTTTTTCTTCTTTGAGATTTAAAATAGGTCTTAGGTGTAATTCTCCAGCTCCTGCATGTGCATAGTATACCGCTTCCTGACCATATGCTTTCATCATAGCCGTGAATTCAGAAATATATGCGGGTAAATCACTTACCTCTACTGCAGTATCTTCGATACAAGCCACGGCTTTTCTATCACCTACTATATTACCCAGTAAACCTAATCCTGCCTTTCTTAAGGTACTGGCTTTTTCAATATTCTTTCCTTTAAGGACAGGGTAGGCGTAACCAAAATTGTGAGAGGTAAGATCCGCGATCAATTTTTTGGCCAGTACAGCCGTTTTATCGGCATCATCACTAGCTATTTCCAGCATTAAAATCGCTTCAGGATCGCCTTCGACGAAGAACCTATTCTGTAATTGTTCGCGATTGTTTTTCGTGCAATCGAGAATTTTCTTATCCATTAATTCACAAGTGTACAGATTGTGTTCCATGGCAATCACAACGGCTTCAAGGCTTTCCTGAATACTCGAAAAATGTGCTGCGACAAGCATATTGTGCCTCGGAGGAAGCTCATCCAGCGATAAAGTGATATCTGTTGTGAATGCCAAGGTGCCTTCACTACCGCAAAGTAATTTTGATAAATTGATGGGTGCTTCACTTTCTGAAAAAACCTGATTGCTCAAAATAGCGTCAATCGCATAACCGTTATTTCGTCTGTGAATGCTAGGTTTGGGGAATTCTCTTTCAATTTCTTCCCTGGTGTCCGTTTTGGATAATTCGCTAAATATCACATTATAAATCTTGCTCTCAAGACTGTTTCCTTTTAGTTTTTCTTTAAAACCTTTAGCGGATAATGGTCCAAAAAAAGAATCAGAACCATCGGACAATATCGTGTTTATTTCCAGTACTTTATCTCTGGTTACGCCGTATTGAATGGAGGTGGTTCCGGATGAGTTATTACCCACCATACCGCCCATCATACATCGATTTGAAGTCGAGGTATTAGGACCGAAAAACAAGCCAAAAGGTTTTAAAAATTCATTCAACTCATCTCGTACCACTCCGGGTTCAACTCGAACCGTTCTATTTCTTTCATCAAAAGCCAGGATTCGGGTAAAATACTTTGAAGTATCTACAATGATTCCTTCTCCAACGCATTGTCCGGCCAAAGAAGTACCGGCCGTTCTTGGAACAAGTGACACCTTGTTTTGTGTCGCAAAAGAAATTAGTTTTTTTAGATCATTTTTATCTTTTGGATAGACTACAGCCAAAGGAATCTTGCGATAAACAGAGGCATCTGTAGCGTAAATTTTTTTGTGTAAATCATCATAGTGAAGTTCTCCATGAAGGGCTTGCGACAATTGTTGCAATTCTTGGTTTATAGACATGTTCGATGTGATCACAATTTGAATTCGTATTTATAGCACCTGAGTGCCATTAGTTACATCAGTGGAAGTATGTAAAAGTACTACATCTTTCCCGTTTTGCAAACCTAAAACCAGGCATTCACTGCTGAAATTTGCTATTTGTTTGGTTTCAAAATTAACGACCGCTAAGACTTTTTTATTGATCAATGATTCCTTTGAATATAAAGAAGTAATTTGAGCGCTGGATTTTTTAATTCCCAGCTCACCAAAATCAATTTTCAATTGAAAAGCAGGTATTCTGGCTTTGGGGAAATCCGATACTTCAATGATCTTGCCTACACGGATGTCAACTTTTTGGAAATCTTCAAATGAAATATTTGCCGTAGTCATTATCTGGAAAGTTTTTCAAAAACCCAGGCTGGGCCTATCAATAGAAATTGCAGATCCTTAAAAAAGGAAGGCTTTTTTCCTTCGATTTTATGTCCGTAGAATTGACCGATCCAAGCCACGACAAAAATAATAACTGAGGTTATAAAAAGTGGAAGGTATTGCCCAAGATAATAGTTACCCATAACGCATAGCACTGAGAACCCCAACATTCTTAAAAACAACGAAAAAGATAACCGCAAATAGAATAGCAACAAGAAAACCAATAAAATACTGGCCCAGTTACCTATCATAGGATTTCCAATATGCAGCGTATTTTGGATAAAACCTGTAGGGATGCTCATAATCATACCAACAATACTGAAAAATATAGCTGGAACACAAATGTAATGTATCTTTTGATTGGTCTCATTTTGATGACTCACCGCATAATCATCATACCATTGTTGAATTGTTTTCATAATTGAAATATTAAATTATCTATACCAATGTATCACCAAAAATTATTGTGTTTAATAATTTCTACCTCAAACTTCTTTAAAAATCTTATTTTTGAATGTGCTTTGAAGTAAATATAGAAATAAATTGTGATTTATGGCAAATACACCTTCCAATATGCTCCCTTTAGGTTCTCGGGCTGCTCATTTTGAAATGTTTGATACTGTGACGGGTAAAAATTTGTCTTTGGAACAATTGAAAGGAAATAAGGGGACTGTACTATTTTTTATTTGTAATCATTGCCCTTTTGTAATTCATGTCAATACGGAATTGGTCAGGATTGCTAATGAATATACATCTAAAGGAATTTCTTTTGTCGCCATCTCATCTAATGATGTTGATCATTATCCTCAGGATGGTCCGGAGTTGATGAAAAAAACAGCCAGTTATTATAATTATCCTTTTCCTTATTTGTATGACGAGACTCAAAAGGTGGCCAAAGCTTATGATGCGGCCTGCACGCCAGACACTTATTTGTTTGATGAAAATTTGAATTTGGTGTATAGGGGTCAAATAGACAATTCACGACCAGGTAATGATACACCTGTATCAGGATCAGATCTGAGACATGCACTTGACCACTTACTGCTTAAAAAAGGTATCGTTGAGTACCAGAAACCTAGTATGGGTTGCAACATCAAATGGAAATAGAACAATTATAACCAGTCTTTGTCCATTAAAAGGTTGGCAATGTGGCTATAATGGTGTTTACTGTGCCAGGCATAGATGCCAATATTTTTTTCAAGAGAAACCTCTTCCAGAGACCCGGGACGGATAAATACTCTTTTTAGGTCTTCAGGAGTTAATTTTTTAAGTAAATAAACCAATTTTACATGCAGACTCTCCAACGCTTTTAACGACAATTCAATTGGTGCCTCATAGTCAATAAGTTCTGCCCATTTTTCTTCACGATAGTCCTTGATGACAGGGCGGTCTTCCGTCAGCGTCCACTTGAATCGTATATAGCTATTGTAGTGGCTATCTACCACATGATGAACCACCTGCCTTATGGTCCAACCATCAGGTCTGTATGGCGTATCAAGTTGTTCTTCACTTAAGTTTTGGGTGATTAATCGTATTTTTCTGGGAAAAGACTCTAAAATACTAATCCATTTGTTAATATCACTATCTGAAATAATTTCAGGAATCTGGGCCTTCCCAATTGGGTACTTTAGGCGTTCAAGGGATTCATTTTCCATATATCAAAAATTGCCGTGAAGTGTTACAGTAGGACCGGAAAAGCCCATATTAAATTTACCTTTCCAATTATCTCCGGTTACCTTGGCATTTAGCAATAAAATACGATAATCCAAACCAAGTCCTAGGTTTTTAATAATTTGATACCTCACTCCCGGAGCAAGGTTCCATAGACCACCGGAATATTGATCAATGCTCATACCAAACCAGTCAGCTCTCGCAATTAAAGCCCATCTTTGGTTTGGGGCCCAATGATACCATGCACCAATATTAGGTAAAGGAATCAACGCGCTTACACGTCTTTTTTGAAATGTACCATCTAATCTGGGATCATCTGATATGATATCACCTTCAATGAAGGCGCCAACATTTATGGCGTGGACACCTAAACCTGCTCCTAAGGAGTGCTTTTGACCTGAAGAAATTGTCCTGCCTACAAACACTCGATAC
This sequence comes from uncultured Flavobacteriaceae bacterium, assembly GCA_905479625.1. Lineage (GTDB taxonomy): Bacteria > Bacteroidota > Bacteroidia > Flavobacteriales > Flavobacteriaceae > Lutimonas. The sequence goes on from CAJQNF010000080.1 coordinate 12,479, forward strand.
AAAGAAAATTCAATTCCTCCTCTCACATTTGAGCCTTTTTCAAAAGTTACATCATCAAAAACATAAGTAGAATCCAATGTCGCTTTAGCAGCATTGTTTACAGAAAAAGTTTCAGCTGTCAATCTCCATTTTTTATTCCAGCGCCATTCGAAATTAAAAAAGTAGGTAGCCTGATTATCATTGAAATCGAAAGTCTCTGTAAAATCAATTTCATCATTGGGAGACGAAGCATCAGCTCCAAGTTTGATGTCTTTTGACGGAAAAAAAATACCTCCTTCAATATAAAACTTATCAGTGAGCAATGGGTGTTTTTCTATCTCCTGTGAAAAACCAATTGCGTTGATTCCTAAAACAAAAACTAATAAAATAAAATATTTCATGAGGGGTATTTTATGTGATAATTAAAGTTACGACAAAAAGCTTTAATAAAAAAGCACCTGAATTAGTAACTCAGGTGCTTTTAAAAAATATAATTTACTTTTATTTGACATCCATCAATTCAACGTCAAAAATAAGAGTGGCATCCGGTGGAATTACTCCTCCTGCACCTTGTGAGCCATAAGCTAAATGTGATGGAATCACTAATCTTGCCTTATCACCAACTTGTAATAATTGCAATCCTTCATCCCATCCTTTGATCACCTGACCAACACCTACTGTAAAGTCAATAGGTTGTTTTCTTTCATAAGAAGAATCGAAAACTTTACCATCTGTAAGTTGTCCTTTATAGTGCACGGAAATATTTTTTCCCTGACTGGCCTTAGCGCCGCTTCCTTTTTGTATGATCTGGTATCTTAGGCCACTTTCTGTTTTTTCAAATCCAGTAGCTAGTTTATCTAGTTCCGCATCCATTTTGGCTTTAGCTTCAGCAATTCTTTGTTCTCTTGCTCCTTCAAATGTTCTAAAGGCTTCTATGGCATTGAATGATTCAGCTGCCTGTCCAACTCTAATGATCTCTACTGCTTCCAGAATATCATCCTGGGCAATCGCATCCACAACATCTTGGCCTTCAAGAACCTGACCAAAAACAGTATGCTTATTGTCTAACCAAGGTGTTGGTACATGTGTGATAAAAAACTGACTGCCATTGGTTCCTGGTCCGGCATTAGCCATAGAAAGTATACCTGGCTTATCATGAGTAAGATCTGCATGAAATTCATCTTCAAAGCTATAGCCTGGATTCCCTGTACCTGTACCTTGAGGACATCCACCCTGCACCATAAAATCCGGTATTACCCTGTGAAACTTTAAACCATCGTAATATTTTTGGCCTTGAGGTTTTGCAGAATTTTCCATATTCCCTTCTGCAAGCGCAACAAAATTACCTACAGTACCCGGGGTTTTTTCAAATTCCAGCTTTAAAAGGATATCTCCTTTTGAACTTTTTATTTTAGAATATAAACCGTCGTTCATGTTTTATTTTTTTTAAAATTCCAGCAAAGATAATTTATTCATAAGGAAATGAAGCTGACTTGGGGTTTTTATTCTCTTTTTTTAAGATAATTTTAGCATTTCTTGATGAGTCACTGATAAAATATTATTAGGTTTTTTACGTTATTAAGGAGTGTTATTAAATTAATTACTATGAAAAATATCGGATTTATGATCGTTGCTTTGATTTTAGGCCACACGGTTTCTGCTCAAATACAACAAGAAAGTTTCGATGCCTCGGAAATTCCTGATGGATGGATCTATGAAATCAATTCAAATGCTACAAGCTGGCAATTTGGATATACTGGTGTGATGCCTCATAGCGGACCTACTATTGAATCAGAGTTTGCTTCTGGTGCGGCTTTATTCAATGATAATAATCGAGGGAAAAAGTCAAATGACAAAACTAGTTTAACAACTCCTCCTGTGGATGTTTCTGAAATAGAAGAAGCTCAGATCGCGGTTACCTATAATTTACAGGTAGAAGACGATAAAGGAGAGTTCTCGATAGAGGTTTTTAATGGAAAAAAATGGAAGGAAGTTTATTTTCAAGATTCTTCGTCTCCTAAGAATACAGGAATGAATGAAGTTGTATTGCTTGAAGTAAGTGAATTTTTGAATGATGAATTTCAAGTGAGATTCGTTTATGATGATGAAGGTCAAAATATTACGCAAGGTTTAGGTATCGATCATTATGAATTGATAGATGCATCTGCAAAGACACTTGTCAATGAGAATACTATTGGTTCGATCAATGTGTTGAATTTGCCAGACAATGTACTTGTTTTGGATAGCAATGAGCAACTCAATCGTGAAAGTATGCTTCAGGATCTTACAGAACATCTTAAAAGCTCAGAACTTACAACTGATTCAATATTGTATAATCTGACTAAATTCCCAACTGGAAGTGAGATGTTTAGAGTTAAAGAAGAAACAAACGTGGGCTCTTATAAAGCCTTAAAAAAATAAGTAAAGGAAAGAATAATTTAAATTTATTTAGTGAAAAGACTGCTTGTGTAAACAAGCAGTCTTTTTTTATGACCTCGATTGTCTTTTCTTAATATCACCCATTCACCCATTCACGCATTGTAGCATTGTAGCACTGTAGCATTGAAGCACTGTAGCATTGTAGCATTGAAGCATTGTAGCATTGTAGCATTGAAGCATTGTAGCATTGTAGCATTGAAGCATTGAAGCATTGTAGCATTGCAGCATTGTAGCATTAACTACTAATCTTCAATTCGTTTCAATTGAATAAAACCAATAGCATCCAATAATTTTATAATCAAATAGGTAATATCAATCTCATACCATTTTACACCAAAATTAGCCCTGCTGGCATGTTTATGATGGTTATTATGATAACCTTCACCCATCATTAAAAAATCAAATCGAAAGAGGTTTTTACTTGTATTTTTCATTGTATAATTTACATAACCATAGATATGACCAAACCAGTTAATGATCACACCATGTACTGGAGCCATCAAAAAGGTAAGAGGTAATAATAACCATTGCCACCATGTGGTCGCAAAAAAAGCAAAGAATACTATATAAGCACTGATCCATAGCACGCGGGAAAATCGAGAACTTGCAAATAGGTCAAATTTTTTCCACTGCGGCACATTTTTGGTAAAACGCTGATCAATTTCAACACGCTGTTTATTAATATCCTGATAGATTGTTTTTGTTTTCCACATCATTGCAAATAAATTGGCATCATGAGACGGAGAGTGTGGATCCTTTTCAGTATCCGTATACGCATGATGCATGCGATGCATAATTCCATAACCATAAGCACTCAGGTAGCTTGAGCCTTGAAAAACCCAGGTCAATATAAATGTAATTCGCTCCATGGTTTTTGACATCGTAAATACCTGGTGGGCCGCATAGCGGTGTAAAAAGAAAGATTGAAAAAACAATCCACCATACCAAAGCACCAAAACAAAAATAATGATCACCATAATTTTTTTTTTGCAAAGGTAGTTTGATGTAACAATCGAAACAATGAACCTAAATCAATAAAATGTGCACTATAATCGTTTTCTAATTCTGCTCAAAGCTTGTGGAGTAACCCCAATATATGAACTGATATATTTTAAAGGAATAACTTTTAAGAGTTCAGGGCGTTCTTTAAATAATTTGATATAACGTTC
>CAJQNF010000081.1 GCA_905479625.1 uncultured Flavobacteriaceae bacterium
TTAAATAGGTCATCGTATCCATAGGATTACTCACTACGATAAAAATCACATTAGGAGAGTGTTCAAGAACACTTTGTGTTACTGACTTAACTATACCGGCATTGATACCGATAAGTTCTTCTCTTGTCATCCCTGGTTTACGTGGAATTCCACTAGTGATTACAGCGATGTCACTGTTTGCCGTTTTGGAATAATCGTTTGTACTACCTGTGATCAGGGTGTCAAATCCGTTCAAAGAAGCGGTTTGCATAAGGTCCATAGCTTTTCCTTCAGCATAATTTTCTTTAATGTCAATGATGACAACCTCTGAGGCGAAATCTTTGATTGCGATGTATTCGGCACAACTTGCTCCAACTGCTCCTGCACCAACTATAGTTACTTTCATATTACTAGAATTTATAATTAATTAAATAGGTTTGTTCTAAATTTTAAGACCCAAGTTCTTTTTGAGAATCTTGGGTCTTTTAAAGGTTTAAATATCAATATTAGCGTAGACTGCGTGTTTTTCTATGAACTCACGTCTCGGGGGAACATCATCTCCCATAAGCATAGAGAAAACCCGATCTGCTTCTGTACCACTTTCTATAGTTACCTGACGCATCGTTCTGAATTCCGGATTCATCGTTGTATCCCATAGCTGTTCTGCATTCATTTCTCCCAGACCTTTATAGCGTTGAATGGTACCTCCTCCATATTTGTCAACAATCATATCTCTGTCTCCATCAGACCAGGCATATTCTTTTTTGGCACCTTTTTTAACTAAATATAAAGGTGGAGCAGCAATGTAAATATTACCATTCTCAACCAATTCACGCATATAGCGGAAGAAAAAAGTAAGGATTAAGGTGGCGATGTGACTACCGTCAACATCCGCATCACACATGATCACTATTTTATGGTATCTTAGTTTACTTAGATTAAGAGCTCTTGGATCCTCTTCGGTTCCGATGGTCACTCCCAAAGCAGTATACATGCTTTTGATCTCTTCATTTTCAAAAACCTTATGCTGCATCGCTTTTTCAACGTTCAGGATCTTTCCTCTTAAAGGGAGGATCGCCTGAAAGTTTCTGTCTCTTCCTTGCTTGGCAGTACCACCCGCAGAATCACCCTCAACTAAAAAGATTTCGCATTTTTCCGGATCACTCCAGGCACAATCAGATAGTTTACCTGGTAGTCCGCCTCCGGACATTACTGTTTTACGCTGTACCATTTCTCTTGCTTTCGCAGCAGCATGTCTCGCTTGAGCTGCCAGAATCACCTTTTGAACGATGATTTTCGCATCGTCAGGATTCTCTTCAAGATAGTTGGTAAGCATTTCAGAAACAGCCTGGCTCACTGCCGGGCTTACGTCTCTGTTCCCAAGTTTGGTTTTAGTTTGACCTTCAAATTGAGGTTCGGCTACCTTAACGGAAATAATTGCAGTAAGGCCTTCTCGAAAATCATCACCAGCAATATCAAACTTTAATTTGCTTAATAAACCTGAATTTTCTGCATATTTCTTTAGGGTTTGAGTTAAGCCTCTTCTAAATCCTGATAAATGGGTTCCACCCTCATGGGTGTTGATATTATTTACATAGGAATGGAGATTTTCGGTATAAGAAGTATTATAAACCATGGCTACTTCAACAGGTATACCGTTTTTTTCACCTTCCATACTGATCACATCTGAGGTGAGTTGCTCTCTTGTTGCGTCAAGGTATCTTACAAATTCCTTAAGTCCATCTTCACTGTAAAATGTTTCATGAACAAAGTTTCCTTCTTCATCTTTATCTCGTTTGTCGGTAATTGTTACCGTCACGCCCTGGTTCAAAAACGACAGTTCTCGCATCCTAGTAGAAAGGATCTCATAACTAAAATCAATTTCTGTTTGAAAGATGGTGTCATCTGCCAGGAAGGTTACTTCAGTTCCATTACCATCCGACTCGCCAACGTGTTTTACGGGGTATAGTGCCTTTCCTTTTTCATATTCCTGCTGCCATGTTTTTCCGTCTCTGAAAACCGTAGCTTTTAGTTTATTCGAAAGTGCGTTTACTACAGAAACTCCAACGCCGTGCAGTCCACCAGAAACTTTATAAGAATCCTTGTCGAATTTTCCTCCGGCACCTATCTTAGTCATTACAACTTCAAGAGCAGAAACGCCTTCCTTAGCATGGGTGTCCACGGGAATTCCTCGACCATTATCCCTTACTGTAACAGAATTATCTTCATTGATATAAACATCTATTCTATCACAATGCCCGGCCATAGCTTCATCGATGGAGTTGTCGACAACTTCATATACCAAATGATGCAGTCCTCTTGAGCTCACATCTCCTATGTACATGGAGGGTCTCATACGAACATGCTCCATTCCCTCTAATGCCTGAATACTATCAGCTGAATATTGATTTTTGTTAGTTTCTTTACTCATATTTTTTAGTTCTCTTTTGTCCAAAAATTTAAAACGTACAAATATAAGAAAACCCTTGCTTTCCTGCCTTTTTTTTGACGATTTTAAAGCACGAAGTTATCAACATTTCTGTTGATTTTTGACCTTTTTATGGCAAGGAAAGTGTTGTAAAGTAAAATCATAAAAAAAACCTGTTTAGAAAGTCTCTAAACAGGATTTTTTCTTGTGCAAATTAAAATAGCTTAATATTTGTCTATTTGCATATGTTAATCAATTTCAGATATTATTCCCCTCAGTCCAATAACCGAAATTCGATTAACATTAATATAAAGTAATAATTTACTTTTCTTACTATGACCTTAATTCAAGTAAACTTGATTTTAAAATCTTTACAAACGTAAGGTTCAATTCTGAAGTAAATCTGAAGTTTTGATCAGAATTGAAATAATTTTTTAAAAAAAGCCTGTAAAAATGAAATCCCTACAGGCCCTTTCATTCAAATTGAAGCAATAAAATGCTTCATTGATTTGCAATACCCATCTTTCAGGTTTCTATTCCCCTCAAAATTTCGCCTTTCCAATAGGTTGTGCTGATATCTTCTTTGATATTTCAGTATTCATAGCATGAATTTTTGAACGTTCTGAAACAGTTATATAATAAATAACAATCTGATAACGGGACAAATGTAAGTGGCGTTTCTAAAGAAAATCTGAAGAATTAGAAAGAATTAGAAAATCATCTTTCTCTCTAGAAATAAATTGATATACTGTGCTGATCTTCAGTGTATGAATGCGTAATTTTCCAATTATAATTATCACATATTTTTTTTACAATAGCCAGTCCTAGCCCAAATGAATTACTCGCTGTACTCTCTTTTTTAAATCTTTCAAAAAGAGATAAGGAACTCATTTTAGGGGCTTCCCCTGAATTTGATACACTGATAAAAAGGTCGGTGGTTTGCACCAGGATCTGTCCTCCTTCAATATTGTGTTTAATAGCATTGCTGATCAAATTTGAGATGACCATATCAAATAAAAGTGAGTTGGCCTGAATATTGACATCCATGGTAGATTTCATATCTACTCTCAGGTTTTTGTCGTCAATAAAATCATCAAAGATCTCCAGGTGACGTTCTATGACCTGGTTAACTTGAATAGTTTCCAGATCTTTAAACTGGCGATTTTCAATTTTGGACAGCAATAACAAAGTTTTGTTTAGTTTAGAGAGTCTTTGAACAGATTGGTAAATTGCTCTGATCTGAGCAACCTGACCCTTATCCAGGTTTTCAGATTGAAGAAGCAGCTCAGATTTGGTTTGCATTATAGCCAGCGGTGTCTGCATTTCATGTGATGCATTTTCAGTAAATTCCTTAAGGTTATTAAAATCAGAATTGATTTTATTGGTCAGCTTTGATAAGGAAATGTTTAATTCCTGAAATTCATCTATATCTGAAGACTGAAGGGTCAGGGGACGATTGGCTTCAGCGGAAAAGTTTTTGAGTGCCTCAAGATTTTTATAAAAAGGCAACCATACACTTCGCATCAGAAGGGTGTTTGCAAAATAAACAGTAATGATCAAGAGTAAAACAACAATACCTACTGAAACGGTAATACCAAGGATGGCATCTTGATTTCTAACCATAGAGTTTCTTGTGATGATTTTGTAAGTTTTTCCTTGAAGGGTTTCTATCGAAGTAAGTTGTCTGTATAATTCATATTTTTCCTTACTGTTGACAACATGGTACATTAAGGTGTCTTTGTAATAAAGGGTATCTTTGGGGGGGTTTTTTGATTCATAATCATCTACTTCAAATATCGGCAAAGGATCTTCATATTTGATCTTTTTAGCGATCAATTCTTTGTCCCACAACAATTTTTCATCCTGCTTTTTGGTAACAATATTTTTTAATGTAAAGTAAATTACAGAACTGGAAATTATAAAAATAATAACCGAGTAGATGATGTAAGTATTCCTTGTTTTTTCAAATAATTTCACTAAATAATCAAATTTATTGAAGTTGCATTATTGCTTTCACAAACTAAAAAATAAACCTATTCTCCAAATTTATAGCCCAAACCATAAATAGTTTGAAGGTAGTCATTTGCGCCACTTTTTTTAATTTTCTTTCTCAAATTTCTCATATGTGTATAGATAAAATCAAAATTATCTACCATATCTATATTGTCACCCCACAGGTGTTCTGCAATAGCTTCTTTAGTCAATACCCTGTCCTTGTTTGTTATGAAATAAAGCAATAAAAAATATTCCTTTTTGGTAAGGTCTAAGACAACACCATTTGCAGAAGCCCTTTTACCTACTGGGTCAATTTCTATTTCTTTGTAAACAATTTCAGTGCTTCCTTCAAATTTTCGCCTTCTTAGCAGGGAATTCACCCTTGAATTGAGTTCTGCTAAATGAAATGGTTTTGTAATATAATCATCTGCACCCAAATCAAGCCCTTTAAGCCTGTCATCTAAGGAATCCTTTGCTGAAACAATAAGAACTCCAGTTTCCGGACTTTTTTCTTTGATGAATTTTAGCAGATCCAATCCGTTGCCATCGGGAAGATTAATGTCGAGTATCACGACATCATAATTATAGGAAATTAATTTATCCTCCGCTTCAAAAAAATTAGGTGCAGTTTCGCAAACAAAATCCTCTTTTTCCAAATACCCGCTGGTTGCATCCAGCAATTCTATTTCATCCTCTACGATTAATAGTTTCATGTCGACATAATTTAAGGTATCACAAAAATAGTATATAATTGACATACTCAGCCATTTAAAATATTTTTAACAGATTCTTGACTTTTTAAAAGCAATATACTTGACTATATAAATTTTAAAGATGGTGTCGTATATAATAATGTCGCTATTAGTTCGTTAATATGTATCGAATGATTACTTAAAACTTGTTTACTGCTATGAATAAGAAAATAATTACCTCAATGCTATGTTGTGCGTTGTTGTCAAGTGTTATGAGTTTCGCTCAAAAATTTGACAAACCGGACAAGTCGCCTGTAGATATATCATATCTCACTACTCGAAAATTTCCAAAACCATTGATAAAAGTGGTCTATGGAAGGCCTCAAAAAGACTCTGAACAAGTTTTTGGAGAACAAATCCCTTATGGGAAAATTTGGCGCACTGGTGATAATGAGGCTACTGAAATAAAGTTCTTTACAGACATGTCTTTTGGAAGAAAGCTCGTCAAAGCAGGTACATATGTTTTACATACTATTCCGGGAGAAAAAGAATGGACCATTATACTGAACAGTAATACGGATACTTGGGGTTCTTTTTTCTACGATGAATCCAAAGATGTAGTTCGTATAAAGATTCCAACGAAGGAAGCTGAAGTTCTTGATGTTTTTTCGATTGGCTTTAAAGAAGATTTTAACAGTGTTTATATGGTTTTAGCATGGGATGATACAAGAATTGACATTCCACTAGCCAGACAAGATGCGATTCTAGCTAAAATTTAATTTCTATGAAAAAGATATATATTAACCTGGGAATTGCCTGCGTGTTCGCCTACTTTTTAAGTACGGACATGACTGCACAAGAATTCAGAGAGCTGGATTCCAGTCCGCATGATATTGTGTATTTCAGAACCAATAAAATTTCTCCTCCACAGATCAAAGTGCTCTATGGAAGACCGAAAAAAAACGGAAGGGAAATCTTTGGAAACGTAATTCCATTTGGTAAAATCTGGAGAGTAGGTGCCAATGAAGCAACTGAAGTTATTTTTTATAATGATGTGGTCTTCGGACAAACTGAAGTAAAAGCAGGTACTTATGTACTGTATGCCATTCCTAATCAAAATGAATGGACTTTGATCCTGAGTTCCAATACAGATGTTTGGGGTACATATGAATATGAAGAAAAATATGATGTCGCCAGAACTAACGCAAAAGTGAGTAAAGCCGAGTTTTTGGAAGCATTTTCAATAGGGTTTAAAGACAAAGGAAAACACGTCAATATGGTGTTAGCCTGGGATACGACTCGAATTACTACACCGATTAAACTAATTTTATAATCTAAAATACTTTCTCCCCATTGATATAAGTTCCATTTATCTTGATATTTGGGACTTCGTCTATTTGTACCTCCATGATATCTTGGTCCAGCACCACAAAATCAGCAAATTTATTTATTTCAATAGAACCTTTTTCCTTGTCTTCAAAATTCGCATAAGCTGCCCAGATAGTCATTCCCTTGAGGGTTTCCTGTCGATTCAGTCCATTTGAGATATCAAATCCTTCTTCTGGATATCCGGAAAGGTCCTTTCTGGCCACCGCGGCATAAAAAGTAAGCATTGGATTTACTTTTTCTACCGGAAAATCAGTTCCTAAAACAATTCTTCCGTTAATTTCGAGCAGAGATTTAAAGGCATAGGCTCCTTTCATTCTTTCCGATCCTAATCGATCTTCAGCCCAATACATGTCACTGGTGGCATGAGTTGGTTGAACAGAGGGAATAATTTCAGTAAAATAATCAAATTCATCAGGGTCTACGATTTGAGCATGTTCGATCCTCCATCGACTATTTGTTTTACTTTTGAGTTCTTTTGCATAGGTCTTAAGAATAAAGGAGTTGGCTGAATCTCCAATAGCATGAGTATTCATTTGAAAATCGGACTTGGCTAAAGTTCTGGCAATTTTGGAAAGATCTTCAAGACTAGTTACCATTGCTCCGTAATGACCATCTCTATCAGAATAAGGATTTTTTAAGGCAGCCCCTCTTGAACCAAGTGCCCCATCAGCATAAATTTTAAAAGATCTTACATTCAGTCTCTCTGTTTTTGTGATACCCTTTTCTAAATAATACTCCAGATTTTCAGGGCTTACCGAAACCATGGCATATACCTTTATTTTTAAGTCACCATTTTGTTGTAAACTATCGATAAGGTCAATGGTTTTTCTGTCAAGTCCTGCATCACTTACGGTTGTAAGTCCGAGTTTTAAGCAATGATTTTCAGCATCTTTCAAGGCCTGTACCCTTTCTTGAAGACTTGATTCCGGGAAAACTTTATACACCATTCCCATAGCATTATCCACAAGAATACCAGTGATTTTACCATTCCTTTTCACAATTTCACCTCCTGAAACTACAGTATTGTTATCGATACCCGCCAGGTCAAGGGCGGCCTGATTAACAAGAAGAGCATGTCCGTCGATTCTGGTAAGTGCAATTGGGATATTAGGGAATAGTCTGTCTAATTCATTTTTTGTAGGATATTCTTTTATTTTCCAATCATTTTGATCCCAACCACGTCCTTTGATAAAACTGAGGTTCTTTTCTTTTTGAAACGCTTTAACTTTTTTGAGGATCTCTTCAAAACTATTGGTCCCGGTGAGATCTACCGTTTGCATAAAAAGGCCAAGATTATTAAAATGACAATGACCATCGATGAGTCCCGGTAGCACGGTTTTTCCTTCAAGATTTATGACCTGATCGGAGAGGTATTGCTTTTTGATTTCTTTGGAAGTGCCAATCCCAATAAATTGACCGTCTTTTATAGCAAAGGCCTCAGCTTTTTGAGCCTGATCATTAACTGTGTAAATATTTGCGTTGGTAATAATGAGGTCTGCTTGTTGTTTTTCAGGGCTACAGGAAATAAGCACAAAAGTACTTATCAGGTATATGAGGGGTTTATACATGATGTCTTTTTTGAAGTAAGTTAGAAAGCAAAGATAGAAAAATTAAGGTATACCTCGCGCTTTGTGCTTTGCATCTTTAAGTGTAACTTTGCCAACCTGAAATAAAGCACCTTTTTTAATCGATAAATATGGGTCTAAGCTTTTATAATCAGGTGATTGTAAAACCTATCAATGAATACATTTTATATTAGAAGGAATGAAATATTACTTTAACGAGATAGAAGCCAAATGGCAAAAGTATTGGAGCGAAAACCAAACGTTTAAAGCTGATAATGTTAGCGAGAAGGAAAAGTTTTATGTCTTAGATATGTTTCCTTATCCATCAGGTGCAGGACTTCACGTTGGACATCCGCTTGGTTATATCGCTTCTGATATTTATGCGCGTTATAAAAGACATAAAGGCTATAATGTACTGCATCCTCAGGGTTACGATTCTTTTGGATTACCAGCTGAGCAATATGCCATCCAAACGGGGCAGCATCCTGCTACAACTACCAAAGAAAATATCAAGACCTATAGAAGGCAGTTGGACCAGATTGGTTTTAGCTTTGATTGGAGCAGGGAGGTAAGGACCTCAGACCCTTCTTATTATAAATGGACTCAATGGATCTTTATCCAGTTGTTTAATTCATATTATTGTAAAGATGCAGATCAGGCGCGAGATATTGCGGAACTGGAGACTGTTTTTGAAAAGGAAGGAAATCAAAACATCAATGCGTCTTGCGATGATCATGTTGTCTCATTTTCAGCGGCAGAATGGAATTCATACAGTGCGGTCCAAAAGGAGAAGGTGCTTTCTCAATACAGATTGACCTATTTATCTGAAACAGAAGTCAATTGGTGTCCTGCCTTAGGGACGGTTTTGGCGAATGATGAAATTGTGAATGGTGTTTCCGAAAGAGGGGGGTTTCCTGTTGTAAGAAAGAAAATGAAGCAGTGGTCGATGAGAATCACGGCTTATGCCCAAAGATTATTAGATGGTCTTGAAAAGATAGATTGGCCCCAGCCACTTAAAGATTCACAAACCAATTGGATAGGAAGATCAGAAGGCGCTATGGTGAGTTTTGATGTTAAGGATCATGATGCTTTCATTGATGTTTTTACGACCAGACCTGACACTATTTTTGGAGTCTCATTTATGACCCTCGCACCTGAGCATGAGCTCGTATCAAAAATCACGACTGCCGATCAAAAGGAAGCGATAGAGGCTTATGTTTTATCTTCATCAAAGAGGAGTGAAAGAGACAGGATGGCCGATGTAAAATCCATTTCCGGAGTATTTACAGGAGCCTATGCTATTCATCCGTTTAGCGGCGAAAAGATTCCTGTATGGATAGGTGATTATGTCTTGGCAAGTTATGGAACCGGGGCGGTTATGGCGGTTCCTTGCGGTGATCAAAGAGACTATGATTTTGCCAAACATTTTGGTTTGGAAATACCCAATATTTTTGACAATCAAGATATTTCAGAGGGGGCATGTGAAGATAAAAACGCGGTCATTGCAAATTCGGGTTTTATAAGTGGCCTCAATGCAAAGGAAGCCATCAGGAAGGTAATTGATGAGTTGGAAAAAAGGCAAATAGGAGAAGGAAAAATCAATTACAGATTAAGAGATGCAGTTTTTTCGAGACAACGTTATTGGGGAGAACCCTTTCCAGTTTATTATGCCGACGGTCTGCCCAAAATGATCGACAAGAAATATTTACCAGTTACCCTGCCTGAGGTTGAAAAATACCTGCCTACTGAAGATGGAAAACCTCCCTTAGGAAATGCAACAGTATGGGCCTGGGATACAGAAACTAGTAAAATTGTTTCAAATGAATTGATTGATGAAAAGACTGTTTTTCCTTTAGAACTGAATACCATGCCGGGATGGGCAGGTAGTTCCTGGTATTTTAACCGATATATGGATGCCGGAAATAAAGATGTTTTTTGTAGTAAAGAGGCACAGAATTATTGGAAAGACGTTGATTTATATATAGGTGGAAGTGAACATGCAACCGGGCATTTATTATACTCCAGATTTTGGCAAAAATTTCTTTATGACAAAGGTTTGGTGCCAGTTGATGAATATGCAAAAAAACTGATCAACCAAGGAATGATCTTAGGTACTTCTGCTTTTGTCTATAGGAAGGAAGGAGAAAATACTTTTATTTCAAGCGGATTGATCGATGGTGAAAAAGTACAGCCTATTCATGTAGATGTGTCTTTGGTCAATGCATCAAATGAGCTCGATATAGAAGGATTTAAAAACCATGCCTTTAATAAAGAATTGAAGGATGCTTCTTTTGAGTTGGAAGATGGCAAATATATCGTGGGGCGTGAAGTTGAAAAAATGTCCAAATCCAAGTATAATGTTGTCAATCCAGATGATATCTGCCGAGACTATGGGGCGGATACCTTAAGAATGTATGAAATGTTTTTGGGACCGCTTGAACAGGCCAAGCCCTGGAATACAGCAGGAATAACCGGGGTTCACGGATTTTTAAAACGCCTTTGGAAATTATTTTATAGAGCTGATGCGTTTTCTGTAAGTGAAGATACCGCTACTGCTGAGGAGTTGAAAGTTTTGCATAAGACCATGAAAAAAGTTGATGAGGATATTGCGAATTTTTCCTTTAATACCTCTGTCAGTTCGTTTATGATTGCAGTGAATGAATTAACGGCCCTTAAATGTTCCAAACGAAGTATTTTAGAACCTCTTGTAGTTCTTCTCTCACCCTATGCTCCGCATATCGCTGAAGAGTTATGGAATAAGTTAGGCCACAAGGAGTCGGTTTCTACCGCTGATTATCCGGTATTTGACGCCAAATATCTGGTGGAAAGCACCAAAACATATCCGATCTCATTTAACGGAAAAATGAGATTCACCAAAGAATTGTCATTGGATTTGGATAAAGCTGCGATTGAGAAAGCCGTCCTGGAAGATGAAAGAACCCAGCAGCAATTGGGAGGGAGAAGCCCCAAAAAGGTGATTGTAGTTCCGGGTAAGATCGTTAATATAGTGGGTTAATTTATTTAAATAAATAGATAATTTAGAATACTTATTTATAGTTGGATTGTGTTATTTTTATTTAAAAAATATGCTATGAAAATTGGAGTTCCCAAAGAAATTAAAAATAATGAAAGCCGGGTGGGTTTAACCCCGGCAGGTGTTTATGAGTTAACCCGAAATGGACATGTGGTATTTGTGCAGACAAATGCCGGGATACATAGCGGTTATGAAGATGTAGAATATGAGAAGGTTGGAGCATTAATTCTTTCTACTATAGATGATGTATATCAAGCGGCAGAGATGATTGTCAAGGTTAAGGAGCCTATTGAAGAGGAATACGACTTGATTAAAGAAAATCAAATTGTTTTTACTTACTTTCATTTTGCTTCTTCAGATAAATTAACCCAAGCCATGTTAGATAGCAAATCTATTTGCATAGCCTATGAAACTGTAGAGTGCAAGAAAGGTAAATTGCCTTTGCTAACACCTATGTCTGAGGTCGCAGGTCGAATGGCGATTCAGCAAGGGGCAAGATATTTGGAAAAACCCGTGAAAGGAAAAGGAGTTTTGCTTGGAGGAGTTCCAGGAGTTCAACCAGGAAAAGTGCTGGTTCTTGGAGCTGGAGTTGTAGGTGTCCAAGCAGCTAAAATGGCAGCGGGACTGGGCGCCATGGTGACCATTATGGATATTAATTTGGATCGACTGAGATATGTTAACGATGTGATGCCAAATCATGTGGTTACTGAATTTAGTAATACTTATAATATTCGAAAACATATAAAGACACATGATCTCATCATAGGTGGAGTTTTAATTCCAGGAGGTAAAGCCCCAAAGTTGATCACCAGAGACATGTTAAGCGAAATGCATCCGGGTACAGTTTTAGTGGATGTTGCCGTCGATCAAGGAGGATGTTTTGAAACTACCCATGCCACAACCCATGAAGATCCGGTTTACATTATTGACGATGTGGTGCATTATTGTGTTGCAAATATGCCTGGAGCCGTTCCGCATACATCAACAAAAGCCCTGACAAATGTTACACTGCCCTATGTTTTACAAATTGCTAACAATGGATGGGAAAAGGCTTGTCAACTTGATCCGGGATTAAATAAAGGCTTGAATATCGTAAGAGGAGAGATAGTTTATGAGGGTTTGGTTTGAAAAAATCCTTTCAATTGTAAAGTCTCAGTTAAATAATTTAATTAGCACCATAAAAGAAAAATTAATTAACAGAAACGCAATCGCACACAATAATTAATAGAAATAATTCATATTTTCTTTGATTATTAAAAAAAGTTTATAAATTTGCTTACTTAAAATGAGAAATAACACAATTCATACATGGTGGTGGTCTTTACAAAGCGATAAATTTGTGAAGTAGTAACCTGTATTTAAAAATATTGATTAGGCTTGTCTTCACGACAAG
>CAJQNF010000082.1 GCA_905479625.1 uncultured Flavobacteriaceae bacterium
AACTGTTTTACTCAATGCAACTACAGCAAGAATAGTTGCAGGACTCACTAAGGTATTGCTAAAGAAATCTGAAGGAATATTGATCGTTGGAGCCTCAGAGCCTTCAAGGCTCATTGCCTCCTATTTAAAAAATAACAAGCGAAGAGTTGTTTTGATTGACAGTAATAGAAATAATATTTCAAAAGCCAAAGAAGAAGGTTTAGAGGCCATAGAATGCGACATTTATGGAGATGAAATATTTGAAAATATTGAATTGAACGATATGGGCTTTTTATTGGCGCTTACAGGTAGTAATACCATTAATGAATACGCCTTGTCAAAACTAAAGCCATCATTTGGAGAGGAAGGCGCTTACAGACTTATTAGCGGCGATGAAATGAGGGATCCGAACAACAATCCGGAAGAAGGTCTTTTTTCACAGACCGATGACTTTATCAATATTTCGGAAGTAGTAAGAGATTATCCCATTATCAACGAGGTGAAGATCGAATCAAATGAACATTACCAACAGATCCTGGAGGCTACCAAACATGAAATCAAAACAATCCCGGTTTTTGTAAAAGACCTGGAAAATGAGATTCATATGATCCCTGCAAATCATAATCTACTAAAAGTAGAAGAAGGGTTTAAGCTCATGTATATCGGTAAAAAACTAAATATTTAGTCTTTTGCAGGCATATTGATCCCCACTTGAATGATCACCGGAAAATGATCAGAAGGGTAACGTGCTTCCTTAGAATCGGTCAGAACTCCATATTTTTTGACACTAATCAGCTCTTTGGAACAAAAAATATAGTCAATACGATCTTTTACAGGCTCATGAAATTCAAAACCGGTAAAAGTACCTAAAGGGCCAAAGGGTTTTCCCGTTGAAACCTTTCTCGCATCATTATAATGAGATGATAAATATTGTATTGCCTTACTTTTTTCATTCAGGTTAAAATCACCCAGAATAAAAACCGGAAATTCGTCCTTATTGACCTCCTTAATTGTTTCAACGATAAGTTTTACACTTTTTTCACGCGCCACTTCTCCAATATGATCGAAGTGGGTATTAAATACCCAAAAGTTATTTCCTGTGATTTTATCCATAAAAAAAGCATAGGTACAGATTCTTTCATAAGCTGCATCCCATCCTTTGGATACCTTTCCAGGCGTCTCTGAAAGCCAGAAAGTATGCTGCCCCAGCAATTGAAATTTATCCTTGTTATAGAAAATGGCACAGTATTCACCTTTTGATTTCCCATCGTCTCTTCCAACTCCAACAAAAGCATAATTCACCAAAGATTCATCCAGATAGCCTACTTGGTTTACCAACCCTTCCTGAATACCAAAAATATCAGGAGCATAGAAAAGAAGTTGCTCGCTAACATATTCTTTTCTTTTTTCCCACTGATTCTCACCGTCATTCACCGTGGCATAGCGAATATTATACGTCATCAAGCTAAGCTCCTGGGCCGAGGCAAGAAAACTCAACGCTATCAGCGTACATGTCAGTAGATTTTTTTTCATAAAAAACCAAAGCTATTTTAAATTGAAAAGAATAGTATAGGATAGGACACTTAAACAGGAATTATATTTTTTTCATCTGTTGTTTGATCATACTGATTTGGTCTTTAAGCATGCCGTGTTTATCTAATTTTTTGGCTTCAGTAATTAGATTTGTTGCTTCTCTTTTTCTTCTTTTTGTAAGTGCTATACCCGCCAACTGTAATTTTGCCATGGCCTTATCATGATCCATAGCCAACCCAATATTCAAGGCTTTTTTAAAGAACCTTTCTGCTTGTGTCAAATTAGTTTGAGATACCATGATCCCTCTTAGAAAATTATAATATCCTTCTTGTTTCTTGGTCAAAGCCGCGGATGGGTTCTTAATTTTATCAAGCAATTTATTTCCACCTTCAAAATCCTGCTTTCTCAATTTGAAAAAGGTTAATAATAGAATCTCATTCTTAAAATAAAAAAAGACAAAAATACCTGCCAGCAAAACTATGGAGATACCATTCATTATATGACCCTTGGTAAATTCATATACGGCCCAGGCCAGGATAATAACAGCTAATACGAGTTTTATATTTTTATTGAACATAGGATGTTTTAATTTTTGAGCAAATTTACATTTTTATGGCATTAATCATTACATAAATCATATTAAAATATAAGCCAATAGGCTTTGAATAATTCATTAGACCGAAGATCTTGTATGATTAAACCGCCCTAAAATTATAGTAATTCCACATAAATACTTTCAGCAAACATATTTGAAACATTTTCTTTTTTTCCATCGTAGGATATTAACATAGACCCATCAAATTCTCTAATTTCCTGCACTTCTATCTCACTGCTTAGCGCAAGGCCTAACTGCGTAACATACTTTAAAAATACGGCTGAATTATCCTTTACTGAAACCAATTTACAGAGATCTCCAGCTTTTAGTTCTGCCAAAGATTTTTTACTTGGCATAATAAAACTGCCATCTTCATCTGGAATAACATCTCCATGCGGGTCTCTTTTGGGGTTTCCTAAAAAATTATCGAGTTCCCTGATCAATTTTGGTGAATGAATATGCTCAAGTTGATGGGCTACCTCATGAACTTCATCCCAACTAAAATTCATATGTCGGTGCAGGAAGGTTTCCCAAAGACGGTGCTTTCTAACAAGTCTCAAAGCAATCATATGACCTGAACCTGTGAGTGATATTTTACCATATTTCTGATAATCAACCAGATCTCTATCTTTCATTTTCTTGATCATCACGCTAACAGAAGCAGGTGAAAGCCCTAAATGCTCGGCGAGCTGATTGGTTCCAACTTTCTCAAATTCAAACTCTTGGGTTAAATAAAAAATAGCTTTTAGATAATCCTCAACATTTTTAGTTATATTCATAAAATGATATTTGTTAGTTATGCCTAACTTTATTAGTTTTGTAGTTCAAAATATAAATTTAAGATCTTTTAAAACAATATGCAATTCAGGTGTTCAATATTAATGATTTTTGCCTTAATATCGACTTTCTGCATGGCCCAAACGGGTGAATTAAAAGGTCATTTATCAGCCGAAGATGAACATCTTCCCTTTGCAAACGTTTATCTAAAGGGCACCAACACTGGAACTACCAGTAATGAATTGGGAAATTACCATCTACAAAATTTGCAACCAGGCAATTATACAATTATAGCCTCCTTCGTTGGCTACCTGTCACAAAAAAAACAAATTGTGATCAAGGTGGGCGAGACGCTCATTGTTAATTTTAATCTTGTCTCCTCCTCTGCCCTCGACGAAATAGTTGTCACCGGAACTATGAAGGAAACCTATGTATCTGCTTCTCCAATTAAGATAGATGTCGTCACCTCAAAACAATTGGATACCTATCTGCCTTCAGCAGCAAGCTCGGTCATAGAAAGTGTTCAACTTGTAAATGGGGTTCAGGAAGTTGTTGCTTGTGGCGTTTGTTATACAAATAGTATCAGTGTCAATGGACTCCCTGGTTCGTATACAGCCATTCTTATGGATGGAACCCCTATTTATGGCAGTCTTGCTTCAGTCTATGGGCTCAATGGAATACCGAACATGATCATCGATCGTTTTGAAGTGATTAAAGGCCCAAGTAGTACCTTATATGGTTCTGAGGCAGTTGCCGGTGTCATCAATATAATTACTAAAAACCCTGAAAATCAACCTCTCATTTCTGCTGATATCATGACAAGTTCTCATGAAGAGGTTTTTGGAAACATAGCTTTAGCACCACGTCTGGGAAAGTCAAATGCATATATAGGCGTGAACTTCGGTTATGCAAATCACTATGCTGACAACAATTTAGATGGTTTTGGAGATGGTGTTAATTCTGAGCATATTTCTATATTCTCAAAATTGAATTTTTACAGACCAAGTGACAAGCTCTTTAGTTTGGCTGCCAAATACTATTATGAAGATCGAAGAAATGGTGTAGAGGCTTATGTAAAAGACAGGGCCTACAAAACTATTCGGGGTAACGACCAAATTTATGGAGAAAGTATTTATACCAATCGTTTAGAGCTATTTGGAACATATGCACTTGATACAAAGGCCAATTTAAAAATCGATTATTCCTTATCAAATCACGAACAAGACAGCTATTATGGAGATCAATATTTCGAAGCTTCACAGCAAATCGCTTTTGGAAATTTTTTATGGAATTTCAATAAAGGCAAACACGATGTCTTAGTAGGGTCATCTCTAAGATACGATGCCTATGATGACAATACCTTGGCAACTGAAAACGAAGTTGAAGGAGATATCATAAATGCTCCAAATAACCAATTCGTTCCTGGCATTTTTGTTCAAGATGAATTTGGTGTTTCTGAAAATGTCACTTTATTAGGAGGAATTAGATTAGACCATCACCAAGAGCATGGCCTCATCTTTGCACCCAGACTCAACCTGAAAGTAAATACTTCTGAATGGACTACTTTTCGATTTAACTTTGGAACTGGTTTTAAAGTCGTCAATCTATTTACAGAAGACCATGCCTTTGTTACTGGTCAAAGAGAAGTTATTATAGCTGAAGATCTCGAGCCTGAAAGTTCCTATAATTTCTCTATCAACTACAACCAAATTTATACGGGTCTCGGCGGAAGCGGCTCAATCGATCTAGAAGGATTTTACACTTATTTCACAAATAAAATTATTCCAGACTATGATACTCCGGGGTTCATTGTTTATGAAAATTCTAATGGTTTTGCAAGTTCTATGGGGCTGAGCATGAATATTAATCACAACTTTAATATTCCCTTAAATCTCAATATTGGATTGAATCTTTTAAAATCTTCAGAAACAGAATCAGATCTTTCAGGCGACGAAATCACAAAGGATCTATTATTTGCACCTCGTTGGAGCGGTGTGATCACATCTAGTTACCAATTTAAAAGGCAACGAATTACTTTGGCCTATACAGCTCAAATCACCGGCCCTATGGCACTTCCGGAAGTTTATGATTTGGATGCATCCGGAATACCTCTTGACGCGCCAAGACCAACAACAAGTATTCCATTTTCTCTTCATCAAATACAAGTCACTAAAATGATTAAGAACAATTATAGCCTGTATTTCGGCATCAATAATTTGTTCAATTTTATCCAAACAGAATCCCCTTTGGTGGGATATGACGACCCCAATTACCAGCCGGGATTTAGTCCTTATTTTGATACGGCCTATGCCTATGCTCCTAATCATGGTATCGAGTTTTACCTGGGGTTCAAATGGGACCTGGCAAAAAAAGCAACAATGAATTTGGTTTCGGAAAAATAAAGTATTTCAAAAATTGAAAGTTCTTACAAGTTTGATATTTTTTAATTACTTTTAAATAGCAAATCAACAAGTCATTCATATGAAAAAAATCACCTTAATTTTAACAGTCATTGCTTTGATAGCCCTGAATCTTAAAACTTATGCCCAAGAGGAAGTTCCCAAAGAATTGCTTTTAAGTAGCCTGAACAGTGTTGCTCACCTCAAGCTTGAAAATGAACAAGTCACCCAATTAATGGATTATAACAGAGGGTTTGTTGATGAAGTTTATGAGATTTTGGAAAGTGATAAGGAGGATAAATACAAAAAAAAATCTATGAAAATTCTTGCTGAAAAAAGAGAAAATGACTTGCGTCAACTTTTTGGCAAACACAAAACAAATAAGTACTTGAAATTAATGGAGGATGAGTTAAGGCCTTTGGGCAGGAAAAACAAATTACTCAAGCCGATCATGCAACATTAATAACACCTCGATTCAAAATTCGTTCTTTTTCTATTTAGGAATTAGACATTAAATGACGCAGTAAATGGTAGCCCATTGTAGACTCATTGTCTTTTGCTTCGAAGATCACCCATTGGTTCAAATGTTTTCTCAAAGTTGACAAACAACTTGGATCTCTTACAAACAAAGACATCATAATATCTACCTGATTGGGCAAAACACGGTTTTGAAAATCTAATAGTTCTAGATAAGAAACGCAATTATCACTGTAAATCAGGATCACATCTGTATCATTCTCGATGCTTTGCGTTGCCAATTTTTTTAACTCCTTAAATTTAGGCGCTATATCTACATCAAAACCCATATCGGCAAGGGTATTACATATCTTATTCATGGAGCCGGCAAGGATATCTGCGACTTCCCCTACTAATATTCTGGGGCGTCTTCCCTCCAATAAAGCAAACTCTTCAGACAACGCCAGTCCTTTTTTTC
Source organism: uncultured Flavobacteriaceae bacterium (assembly GCA_905479625.1). Classification (GTDB taxonomy): domain Bacteria; phylum Bacteroidota; class Bacteroidia; order Flavobacteriales; family Flavobacteriaceae; genus Lutimonas. Next base: position 6,218 of record CAJQNF010000082.1, read on the forward strand.
GAAAGTCGTTATTTTCCGGAATGTTATTGATTAAATTAGTCACTCTAGCTTTTAATGATTGAAAGATACACGAAGTGGATAGGTATATCTAGTCTTCTTCAATGGTATCGTATTCTATAATAAATATATCTTCATTTTCCTTTTTCATTTTATATTCCTCTCGAGCATATTTCTCTAATGAATCCGGATCATTGAGGTTATCAATTACTTTTTGATCTGCATCAATTTGCTTTTTATAGTAGTCGTTGGCGTCCTCCAACTTATCGATTTCCTGATCTAATTCCCTGTGATTCAGAAATGAATTTTCATCAAAGAACCCCATCCATACAACAAAAAGAACCAAAATAATGACGTATTTATTACTGACAATACGAAAGATTTTGTTTTCCTTAATCTTTTTAAAATTCATCTTTCTAAACTTTCATTTATAACAGTTCTTACGATATCAATAGCCACTGTATTATAGGTGTCATTAGGGATGATGATATCAGCATAATTTTTAGTAGGCTCAATAAATTCCTGATGCATGGGTTTTAAAGTTGACTGATATCGATCCAGTACTTCATTGATATCCCGACCTCTTTCATGTATATCACGTTTCAACCTGCGAATGAGCCTTTCATCTGAATCTGCATGAACAAACACTTTTATATCTATTAAATCTCTCAGATCTTTATTGGTCAAAATAAGGATACCCTCTATAATGACCACTTTCTTAGGATGCGTGATTAAGGTATCCTGAACCCGATTATGCGTGGCAAAAGAATAAATCGGTTGTTCAATAACATTTCCCTTTTTTAACTCATGAACATGGTTGATCAAAAGCTCAAAATCTATGGCATTAGGATGATCAAAATTAATATTACATCTTTCCTGAAAACTCAAATGGTCATTTTTCCTATAATATGAATCCTGCGAAATAACAGTCACTTCTTCGTCAGGTAACTCATTCAAAATTTGTTTTACCACAGTTGTTTTGCCACTACCTGTTCCTCCAGCGATTCCAAGAATTAACATTTTACAGAATTTTAAATGATATATCCGTCATACCAATGTCTGAGCCAAAACTATAAAAAAAAGGAATGAATTTCGACTAAAATGTGTTATTTTCACTCCAACTAAAAAAAACAAACTCTAATGAAAAGTCTATTTAAATATTTAAAAGGAGATGCCTTTGGAGGCATTACTGCTGGTGTTGTTGCACTTCCATTGGCTTTAGCCTTTGGTGTTTCTTCCGGATTAGGCCCTAGTGCCGGTTTGTACGGAGCTATTTTCCTAGGTTTTCTGGCAGCTTTGTTTGGCGGAACTCCTACTCAGATATCAGGCCCAACAGCTCCCATGACTGCGGTAAGTATGATATTGATCGCCGGAGTATTACAATCCCACGACGGAGACATTGAAAAGGCTTTACCGATTATTTTAACAATTTTTATTCTGGCTGGTTTGTTTCAAATAGTTATTGGTGCCGCTGGGTTAGGAAAATACATCAAATATATCCCCTATCCTGTTGTTTCAGGATTTATGACAGCTATTGGGTTTATTATTATCATTACCAATATCCTTCCCATATTAGGTTATTATACCGAAAATGATATGGAAAGGATTCAAAAATTCAAGCCACAAGCCGAAGAACTGATTATTGAAAATATTTTAAAAGATGAAGCAGAGGAAGGTCTTCTGGTTCTCGAGGATTTTAGAGAAACGATCAAGAGAGCAGAATTGATCAGTGAGGAGGAAATCATGAATGAAGCCTTAATTTTGGCTAAAAAAGAAACATCCGGTGTAGTTGGTGCTATTCGAGGTTTACCAAAGGCTTTAACATCTATTAATTATTTGGAATTGATCCTCGCCTTATCCACTATTTTAATCATATATGGCTTTAAAAAAATCACTACTAAAATTCCCTCTACACTTGTAGCCTTAGTTGTAGTTTCTGGTGTTGCTATAATTGCTAAACTTGACTACAGACCTATTGAAGAGATTCCCAGTGGTTTCCCAATGATCAATTTTGAAATATTCAATCAATTCGATCTTGCTTCCATATCACCTTTAATCTTTACAGCCATTACCTTGGCGTTTTTGGGTGCCATAGACTCATTACTTACTTCGGTTGTTGCTGATAACATGACCAAAACAAACCATAACCCAAATAAGGAATTGATCGGTCAGGGAATCGGAAACAGTATAGCTGCATTGTTCGGTGGATTGCCAGGAGCTGGAGCTACAATTAGAACCGTTGTGAATATTAATGCGGGTGGAAAAACTAAATTATCAGGAATGATAGCTGGTTTATTTCTTTTAACTATTCTTCTCGCAATAGGCCCTCTTGCATCAAAAATTCCTGCAGCGGTTCTGGCCGGAATATTGTTCACAGTAGGTGTTGGTGTGATGGATTATAAGGGTCTAAAAGCTATGCCTTCAATGCCTTCTTCTGAGGTCATTGTGATGATAGTAGTTTTATTGTTGTCGACCTTCTGGAACCTGGTTTATGCCGTCGGTATAGGACTCATTATTGCATCCCTAGTTTTTATGAAAAAAATGGGTGATGCCACAGAAGAGAAGTCAAAAGTAAAACCCATGAAACCTGAAAAAGCTTGGTCTGATGAAGCAAATTTTCCGGGAAACATGAAAGACAAAGTATTTATCAAACATATCAAAGGGCCAATTTTCTTTGGATCTACAAGTTTTATACAGGTACTTGCCAAACAGATTCCAGTCACCGCAAGCCATGTGATTATCAGAATGGATAGGGTACCTTATATAGACCAAACCGGACTATTTGTTCTTGAAGATGTGTTGCTGGAATTAGAAAAAAATGAGATTCATGTTTTATTAGTGGATATTCAAACACAGCCTTTGTATTTGATGAAGTCCATAGATATTGTGCCTGATCTGATTTCAGAAGAACATATTTTTGATTCTTTCAAGGCCTGTACAAAATGGATTTCTAAAAACGTAAAATAACGGATCAAAAAATATTTTAAAAGCAAATTCTTAAAATTAAAGAATTTGCTTTTTTTTATTACATGTTTTTTAGTGAAGTCATTAAATTTTCGATGTAAAATCTTATTATCACATGAGTCAATGATGATAATTATCATTTTATTTTATAGTTGTTATAACTACCTTTAGTAGGTTTAACCATAAACTCTTTAACCATGAAAAAGATTTTTCTTCTTTTACTGGGATTTATAATATATATCCCGGTAAATTCACAATTAATCACAGGATTAGATGAGGTAAGTCCTTTTAACGAGGGGCTGGCAGCTGTAAAAAAAGGAGATCAGTGGGCCTTCATGGATAAGCAAGGAGCAATCGCCTTAGATTTTAGAGATGATCTTGTAGCAACAAGTCAAAAAGAAGGTGACATCAAAGCTCCGGTATTTAAAAACGGCAGGGCTTTGATCAGTCGGACTGAAGAAAACATTACCTATTTTGGCTATATCGATAAGTCTGGAAAGGAAGTCGTAAAATCAATATATGTCAACGCAACACCTTTCAAAAATGGCTTCGCCGTTGTAATGGGATATTCTAAAGAAGTTGTTGGTCGAAACAAAGTGCTAGGCAAAAATGTAGTGAGTTATGAAATTGAAGAGTTCGTAATTGATTTGAATGGTAAAGCCATGACTCCGATGCTTCATACCAGAAACTATGTTCCAGACAAAATGAAATCAGGAAAATCTCCTGACTTTACTACTATTATGCTTGGCGCACGGATGGTTGCGGTCAAAACTTCAGAACAAAAATGGGAAGTTTATAAATTCTAGCAAATATGCTCACTTTTAAAAATTTTAACATTGCTGATTGGTTTTCATTTTACCGGATTTTTGCGGCCCCTATTTTGGTTCTTATTATTTGGTCCGGGGAAAGAGAACTATTTTCCTGGCTGTTACTAGTGAGTTATAGCACCGATATGATTGATGGTTTTTTAGCAAGAAAACTCAAAATTACAAGCCCTAGAGGATCTCAATTGGATTCTATGGGAGATCAACTCACCCTACTTGTAGGATTTATCGGCTTGCTGCGTTTTGAATTTGAATTTATAAGTGAACAGTGGCAATGGATTCTGATTCCATTTACACTGTATTGTATGCAAATGCTCATTGCCTTTAAAAAATATCGAAAGGCAACTGCGTTTCACACCTACTTGGCTAAATTATCGGCTATTATCCAGGCGGCTTTTATTTTGTGGTTGCTGTTTTTCGGGCCTGTATACTGGTTATTCTATACAATGATTGTGGTAGGGATTATTGAAACGATAGAAGAAATTTTATTGATTTTCCTTTATCCAGAGTGGGTTGCTGGTGTAAAAGGATATATCTGGGCACGAAATGATGAAAGAAGAAAAAGAAATTAAATAGATAAGACAACAACATGAGATCATTTTCAAATTTTTCTATTTTTCTACTTTGTCTTGCTATTCTCGTAATAGATATTCTGGCCTTTTATTGGCTACAATCCATCACACAACTCATGAATATGCCCAATCTAAGGCTTGGCATACACCTCGCTTTTTGGTTTTTCACAATTGGATTAATCACTTCAATTGGCATTCTTAAAGTAAGACTGGACAATATTCATCCTCAAAGAAAACATTTATTGGTCACGTCCCTTTATGGACTTACAGTGTCTTCCTTTATTCCTAAGATCATTTTTATCATCATCATATCCTTTCTTTATTTTTCAAATCATGTGCTTTCAGAAAAAGAATCTTTGATCGTGATTCCTGTGATAGGACTCCTTGCCGGATTTTTACCCTTTTTTGTGATCATCTACGCCATATTCAAGGCCTTATACAGGTTTAAAGTGCATCATCTCCATATCAAAACAAAACATGCACCTGCCTCTTTCAAAGGACTCAAGATCGTGCATATTTCAGATCTGCATCTGGGTAGTTTTAATTTTAGATACCATATTCTTGACCGTGCCGTTCATTTGATCAATCATCTGGAACCTGATCTCATTTTTTTTACCGGAGATTTGGTCAATAATTTTGCCTGGGAACTAAAGGGATGGGGAAAGGTGATGGATAAATTAGAGGCAAAAAAAGGTAAATTTGCTGTTTTGGGTAATCATGATTATGGTGATTACAGTTCATGGGCCACACCTCAACTTAAACAAAGTAATTTCGAATCTATTAAATACTTTTACAAAAAAATTGGTTTCAGGCTTTTATTAAATGAAGGAACCAGTATCCATAAAGATGGTCTTGAGATTGCTGTTTTGGGTGTAGAAAACTGGGGTAATCCCCCCTTTAAAAAATACGGTGACCTCGACAAAGCGCTGAAGCCCGTTCAACATATTCCTTTTAAAATCCTCTTGAGTCATGATCCTACGCACTGGCCGGAAGAAGTAGTGGACCACACCGATATTTGTTTGACTTTATCAGGGCATACGCATGGCATGCAAGCCGGAGTCAATCTCAAGAATAAGCAATGGAGTCCGATCAAATACAAATACAAGCATTGGGCCGGTCTTCATAGAGAAAGTGATCAATATCTCAACGTTAACAGAGGTCTTGGCTGGCTCGGTTTTCCCGGTAGGCTTGGTATGCGCCCGGAGATTACTTGTATAGATATCAGTACCTGACTTTATTTTGAATTTGTTCTAAATTGTCAAAATTCCGGATCGCCATACAAGCTGACTCATAGCCTATTTGATAGATTTGATCCACCTTACCAACATCCAGCAAACCAAAATCAACCAGCTCTAAAGGGTTTACCATTAACATGCAATGTTTGAATTTTGAATGTGACCTCTTAGAGTAATTTATTCTTATGGCACGCTCTAAAACACTCACAGAATATTTTAGCCCGTTGGGTTCAATTCTGCTCAAAGGACTGGCATATACCCCAATCATCTTTTGGCAAAGATCCAATAAAGGTGCTGTAGGGAAGTTATCCAGTATCCCTCCATCCGCATATAGTATGTGATCAATATCAACAGGAGAAAATAATCCCGGAAAGGCTGAAGAGGCCAATAAAGGCCTGATCAACTGACCAGATTCAAATACTTTTAATACTCCCTCACACATGTCAACCGTTGTTATGAATAATTTTTTTTTGAGCTGAGAAAAGTCATCATGGCTGAAGTATTTCTTAAAATCGAGATAAAATTTATCAGTATCGATAAAACCCGGTTTGGAAAAAGCAAACTTATTAATATGGAATAAAGGAGTCAGTTTAAAGAATTCCATCATCTGCTCCGGCGAATAGCCATTGCAATACAAAGCTCCCACAACAGCGCCGGCAGATGATCCGGAAACAATATCAGGTTCTATCCCGTGTTCCAATAATGCCTTAATGACGCCAATATGGGCAACACCTCTTACGCCGCCTCCCGACAAAACCAATCCTAACCTGTCATTTTCAAGTTTCATACTATAACTCCACTTCTATTTTAAGCCCCCTATTGTTGTTCTTTTTGTAATCTCTTTTCTTCCTTAAGTCTTGCTTTTTCCTGCTTTCTAAAGTAACCCTTAAAAAAAGTATTATGCTTTAGTGCTTCTAGGTTTTCATTTAGCATAACGCTTCCCTCCTTAATGTTTTTAACAGTTTCACCAATATCCTGCACCAAAATGGTATCAGAAACCAAATAATTGAAAGTACCTTCTCCCTCTTTTACACTTAAAATCACCTCATTCAGGTTATTGATGACCAGATTGATATCTTCACTTGATTGTTCCAGATTGGCCATAACAGTTCTAAACTGCTGTGCCGCAACTGAATCCTTCAACAGAACGTTTAATAAATTGTCTTGGTTATCGACTGAGCTCACAACCGTATTTATCTCATCAATTACCTTTGAAGCATTTAGGCTAGCATTTTTCAGGTTGCCTATAGTTTCCTTAAGGTCAGTTCCCATTGCCTGGTCATTCACCAATAACCCCAAAGTTCCTTTTCCTTCATTGATACTGTGGGTGATCTTTAAAAGTTCTTGTGAAAGCTCTGCTACATTATCATTGGTAACACTCAAGGTAGACATCATGTCTGTACTAGACTTTTTTGTAACGGATCGTATGGTATCTCCTTGCTGCAAGACTTGCCCTTTTCCGTCACCTGGAAAAATGTTCACGACCATACTCCCTACCAAACCATCTGATCCTATAACGGCAAAGGCGTTTTCCTTCATATGTCTTCGGATACTTTCTTCTATCACCATATCCACGCAAATTGTTGAATCATCAACCATTAAAATGTCTTTGACTGTTCCCACATTAATACCCGCGTAACGCACATTATTTCCAAGTTTTAGGCCACTGACATTATGGAATACCGCTGTGATTTTAAAGGAATCACCGAATAAATTTTGCTTTTTACCGATAAGGTACAAAGAGACGATCAGTAAGAGTCCGGTAAACATCACGAACATTCCAAGTTTTGCTTTTTGTGTGTCTGTAATTTTCATAATCAATTATTTAAAAAAGGCCTGTATTCTTTCATCTGTTGAAGATGATAATTCCTTAAAGCTACCCTCAGCATAGTTCAAACCGTCAATGAGCAAAATCATACGATCTGCAATAACTCTTGAACAATCTACATCATGGGTAATGATCAAAGCCGAAGAGCCGTAAATCTCTTGAATCTCCCTCATCAATTGAATAATTTCCTTCGCGGTAATCGGGTCCAATCCGGTGGTTGGTTCATCATAAATGATAATTTTAGGATGAAGAATTACCGCCCTTGCCAAGGCCACCCTTCTTTTCATCCCACCTGAAAGTTCATTGGGCACCAATTCGATAGCGTCCAGTAACCCTACACTCTCAAGCGCCTGAAATACAAGTTTGTCTTTTTCTTTCTGAGGCATGTTCTGTTTTCGTAACGGAAATTCCAGATTCTCCCTAACTGTCATAGAATCATAAAGTGCACTTCCCTGAAATAGAAATCCTATTTTCTTTCTAAGCTGATCCAACTCTGTTTGTTCCAGTTCAAGGACTGTTTTTCCCATGATCCGGATATCTCCTGAATCTGGCTGCATAAGTCCCATTAAACATTTGATCATAACAGATTTTCCAGAACCAGATTTCCCCATAATGACGAGGTTTTCACCTTCTTTTAACTGCATATCAAACCCTTTAAGAACTTTATTCTCGCCAAAGCTCTTTTTCAGATCATGTATTTCCAGCATGATTTTTATGTTGTCTGCTTCTTTCAATTTTTTAGTTATAAAATATATCTGTCACAAAAACTGCTATAAAATCAATTATAAATAAGAGCATAGAGGTAAAAACAACTGCCGAGTTTGAGGCCTCACCTACCCCTACTGTTCCTCTTTCACAATTATATCCTTTAAAACATCCTACTAATCCAATGGCAAAACCAAAGAAGAATGATTTTACAATAGCCGGATTGATATCCGAGAATTCCAGTGCATCAAAAACATTGTTAAAAAATAAAAGAAAAGATACTTCTCCTTTTAAGTTTTCAATAATGGCGGAGCCCAGCAAGGCAATGGCGTCACCATAAATGATCAACAAAGGAATCATCAATGTTGCTGCAAGTATTCTGGTTACAACCAGATACTTAAAAGGATTGGTTCCTGATACTTCCATGGCATCGATCTGTTCCGTTACCCGCATTGATCCTAGTTCGGCCCCTATTCCCGAGCTGATCCTTCCTGCACAAATTAAAGCAATGATCACCGGGCCTATTTCTCGAACTATAGAGATCCCTACCATGGAAGGCATCCAGGATTCAGCTCCAAATTCCATTAAGGTCGGCCTTGTTTGAAGTGTCATGACCAAACCTAGAATAAATCCTGTAACGCCCACTAAAACAAGCGATTTATTACCCATTTGATAACATTGCCTCAATAGTTCTTTAAGTTCAAAAGGTCTCGTAAACACCTCCTTGAAAAACCTTCCTGCAAAATAGGAAAGCTCACCAACTTCGATCAGAAAGGACCTGACAGCGTGAGTTATGTGTAGCTCATGATTCATACTTACATATGCTCATTCTACCAAAGTTAGGCAACACAATTGAAAAATACCATGATTTCAATCATTTTATTATCTTGACCAAATACACAGTTGCTGTTTAGGTAAGCCAAGCAATAAATAATCACTAGAGAAGGATTCTTTTAGATCCTTTGTTGCTTGATTCAAAGATGGCTTCTACAATACGAATATCTTTTAATCCTTCTTCACCGGGCACAAGTGGTGCCTTTCCTTGCTTAATCGCCAAAGCGTCATCATCCATTTGTCTGGCTTGCTGATTTCCTCTAAATGGTGATACAATTTGACCATCGCTTGTCTTTCCCGCAACTCCGCTATACGATTGAAAAGGTTTCAGTTCATACCAACCTGATTGACAATCAACTTTAAGATGATTCATGTTTTCAGCAAATGAAGTTTTACAATTCGCCAATATACCTCCTGGAAATTCCAGGTCAAAAAAAGTGGTCTCATCAGCTTTAAAAAGTTCAGGCCTGCTATTCTCGATTCTGGCACTAACACTTAAGGGTTCCATTTGAGTGGTATAACGCACAGCATTTAAAGGATATACTCCCATATCGAACATGGCACCTCCTGCCAGTTCCTTATGCAATTTCCAATGTGTACCATCTCCTCCACTGTTGTAAAATCCGGCTTCAGCCTTTAATTTTTGAATCATTCCATAAGGCTTTGTTCCAGCCATGGAAATGATCTTCTGGGTAACAGGTTCATGCTGCATTCTGTAACCTATTGTCAATTGTACCTTGTTTTTTTTGCAGGCTGCGATCATCTCTTCACAATCTTTGACCGTAGGTGCCATGGGTTTCTCGCACCAAACATGTTTCCCTGCATTTGCTGCTATAATCGTGTATTTCTTATGCAAGGCATTGGGTAATACAATATAGACCACGTCGATATCATCATTTTCGGCAATCTCATGCATATTTTCGTAATTGTAAACATTCTTGTCTACAATACCATATTTTGCCTGCCAAACAGGGATTTTATCGGGAGTCCCTGTGACAATTCCACGGAGCTCACAATGTTCTGTAAGTTGCAAGGCGGGAGCCAATAAGTCTCTGCTGTAATACCCTAAACCTACAAGTGCTACCCCCAACTTCTTTTCGGGTCGGGCAAATAGTAATTGAGGAAAAGAAACGGTACTGGCTGCTATTAGTAAACCAGATTTTTTGAGGAAGGCTCTTCGATTGTCCATGGTACTGAATTTATTTCGAATTGGTCAGGGGGCTGAGCAAAGTCAAAAGCATCTTATAAAGATAAGAAATTCATGAATTTAATAAGGACTTTCAGGATTTTACAATTTTAAGGAAAATCCTTTTTTTTCAAAAACGCCCGTTAACCCAACAATAAAAAGAGCAAACAAGAATGATATCAATAACCCAAGCCAAGAGGTTGTCAACAGTTCCGGAAGATGAATTCCAGATATCTCTCTCATGGGATAAATAAAATAGGGAAGCATATAACAGGTCAGTGTAGCTGTTCCTGCCGGGGCTATAAACTTTGCCCATGAAACCTGCTTTTTGATATCGCCGATATAATAAAATAACATAAACAGAATGAATCCGATTCCTGTGCAGATCGATAGCCATGATGGGGTTCCCTGAATTTTTGAAATCCCCCAGATATCCCTTGTTGCCAAACCAAAGAAAATATTTACAGTTCCCAGAATCAAAAGTATCCATAAAACATAATTTGACTTCTTCTTTGGTATTTTCATAAACAGTAATGTTGCCAAAATACCAGCAGTAGTAAAGGCTGGAATCGTACCTGTATATATAGTTGACAGTAAGCCCATAAACCCTTGGCTTTCTATAGCAAAATCTGAAAAATTAAGAGCCGCTAACAGGTTCAATATTAACCAAACAAAGATCATGAACCACAAGTTCCCTTTGCTATACAGGTAAATAAGGGCATTAAAAAGGTAGGCCCAGCCTATTAGACCTAAAATTCCCCACCATTGAGTTGTAAACCATAATTCTCCATTACTTCCTCCTTTGTAAATACCTGCCAAATAGAGTAAAATACAAAAACCCACAACCTGTATCGGGAGATGCCATTTTTTCGGAACCGGGCTTCTTTTCCAATTCATCCATATAAGACCCACAGCCAAAGCCATCAACAAACCCCAAACACTTTTACCTCCTGGAATTCCATCACTATAAGCCGTTTCCCAATTCACCATGAACAAACCAATCAATAATAACGACAGGGACCTGATCAATATATGCTTCGTAATAGTTGTCCGACTATCTCCTTTATCTAATCGATTCTTTATGGCAAATGGAATACTTAAGCCTACTATAAATAAAAATAAAGGAAAAATAATATCAGAAAAGCCCATATAATCTTCAGTTGCTGAGGCATGGGTCAGCCATTTAGGCACTTCTTTCAATGTCCAGAAATCATTGACCCAGATCATCAGAAGCATGGTTAAGGCTCTTAATATATCGATTGATGCTATTCTCATAAGTGTCAGTTTTAATTTGGATTACTTATTTTTGACTTTTCTTATAATTGCTAATCACATAAGATCCATAACGACCGTGATGGCTAAGAGAACATAATTGGTGTATTTTTTGCCCCATTTGGTATAACTCAGGAATGCCAAGGTAATTCTTCTCTATAACCACGTCGCTTTCGTCATAACTCATACTGATTGCTATTGATGAAATCATAGCATTATATAACTGTTTTTTACCCAGGTGATCTTGACTTATACTAATTACTTCGGAAAAAAGACCTGTACCAGATTCCCCTGCATAGGCCTGGGTATGTACAAAATTATTGTTTACTTCAGAAACAGTATGGTATATTTTACCGCCACATGTTACAATTCCTTTATCATCAGCGAGGATTTGACATTCAAAAGCTTTCGGATTTAATTGGATGCTTTTATGAACTCTTAGCCGGGCTTTATAGGCGCTTTCTTTCATCGACCAGAGTTTCCACACTAAAATATCAGGCGCTGATGATTCAAGGATCATCGCTTGTTCATTTGAGGAATACACTTTTTCCAGAAATCCTTTACGCCTCCAATTACTCTGCTTTTCAGCCAGATTTAAGTCAACAATATCGTTACCAATCATTTAGCTTAAAATTAGGTTATCATTTTCTTCTGAATGATCTCCAAAGCTTGTTTTACGCTTAACATTTGCTCCATGGACTCATTGTCTATTTCAATATCAAACATATCCTCAACGTCCAGCACAATATCAATGAGATTCGCCGAATTCACCTTTAGATCATTGATAAAATCGGTTTCCTCAGTAAGTTGCTCAAAAGCAGTCTGATCCTGAACATAAGGCTTTACGATCTCTTTTAATTTTTTAATTAATATTTCCTTTTCCATTTTTTAATCTTTAAATTTTTTGAAAATTACACAGGCATTTACATCTCCAAACCCGAAGCTTGCCTTGATCACTGTAGATACTTTTTGGTCTCTCCTTTGATGCGGAATTGACAATTCTCCAATTTCTTCCTTAATTTCAGGATGGAGATCTTCACAATTGATCGATGGGAAAATAAAATTATGCTCAATTTGCAATACTGAGGCCACACATTCTATACTGCCTGCAGCCGCCAAACAATGCCCTGTCATTCCTTTTAGTGAATTGATAGGCGGAAAATTATTTTTTGAAAGATCCAGTGCGTGTTTCCAGTTTTTTATTTCTAAAGTATCCTTTGAGGTTGCTGTAAGGTGGCCGTTGATTGCGTCTATGTCAGTAGCCTTTATACCTGCATCCTTTAAAGCCGATTCAATGCACTTTTGAACGGCAATAGAATTTGGGGCCGTCATGGTTCCTCCATTCCGCTGACCACCTGAATTTATATGTCCACCAAGGATTTCTGCATAAATAAAAGCCCCTCTTTCTTTGGCGCTCTCAAGATCCTCAAGCAATAAGGCTCCTGCCCCTGAGCCGGGGACAAATCCTGAAGCCGATGCACTCATGGGTCTTGATCCTAGCGAAGGACTTTCGTTGTATTTATAGGTCATTACCCGCATGGCATCGAAGCCTCCCCAAATATAGGTGCCGTGATCACTGCAGCTTCCTACCAGCATCCTTTTGGCCTTACCATTTTGGATCCGTTCAGCTCCCAGTAAGATAGCCTCTGTTCCAGTCGTACAGGCTGAAGAATTCGTACTCACTTGATTGCCACATCCCAGAATACCCCCCAAATAGGCACTAATACCACTGGACATGGTTTGAGCAACAGTATTGCTCCCCAAACGTCTTACCTGGCCCTCATCCAATTTATAAACCGCTTCTCTGAATTTATCAACACCTGATTGACCTGCCCCAAAAATAATTCCTGAGTCATAATCCACTTCTCTTTCCTCGTCATTTTCGAGACCGGCATCCTTCCAGGCATCCATCCCTGCCATACATCCATATAAAATTCCCGAACTGTTAAAATTCCTAAGTTGTAAAGGCGTTAAATATGCAGCTTTTAGTTCACCGGAAACTTCAGGAATTCCTCCAATACAACAAGAAAAGCCCTTGTCTTTAAGTTCCTGATAATACTGAATACCGGAAATTCCCTGCTGAAGGGATTTTAGAAAATCAGGAATGCCCACCCCATTAGGTGATACGACCCCTAGCCCGGTTATAACTACTCTTTTTTTCATATACTTATGCTAGCATTCCTGCGATTTCACCCCTGCAAACCAATTGCCCTTGCTCATTCACAGCTTTTACATGACACTTTAACTTATTAAATCTAAAATACTGCTTTTCTGAAATTACTGTTATCTTTTCTTTAGGATATACCGGATGGAAAAAATCAATTTTATGCGATGTTAAAGCAATTTTTGGCGCCTGCTGTTGCAAATCATTTGGAAATAAAAGAATCCCCAAACAAACAACCCCAATTTGCGCCATAACCTCCGTTAAAATAACTCCGGGGGTAACCGGATGGTCTTTAAAATGTCCCTTATAATAGAAACTATCTTCCGGAAATGTATAGGTTCCTGTAATGCCATTTTCTGATATATCCGTTAATTCATCAACGAATAAAAAAGGCCTCTGATAAGGCAAATATTTTATAATTTCTTCTGACTTCATACTAACTTAAATGCTCACCCCCATCCACTGGCAGTATACAACCATTGATCCAGGAAGCTTCTTTTTTACATAACAAATAAACGGCATTGGCGACATCTTCCTCAACGGTCAACCTACCAAATGGATTTCTCATTACCGCATGCTTCTTGATCTGATCACTGCCCGGTATCATTCTTAACGACATGGTATCGGTTACACCTGCCTGAATGCAGTTCGCCCTTATCCCAAAAGGAGCAAATTCAAGCGCTATATTTCTGGTAATGGCTTCTAAACTTGCCTTTGCGGATGAGACTGCAGCATAATTTTTCAGTGGCCGCCTCCCTCCTTCACTGGTAAAACTAATGATCCTGCTGTCGTTAGCAAGGAATTGTTCATCAAACAGCGACTTAAACCAATCATATAGACTAAGCGCCATGGCCTGAATAGTGATGTCAAAATCCAAGACCATCAAACTATTTGAACCTTCCTCTGTCATGGGTTTTAAATTCCCTTTTGCAACACTATGCAGTAAACATTTAATTTTCCCATTGTCACCCAATTTTATTTTCAATTCATTTAAAACCGCTCTTTTATGTTCAGGACGTAATATGTCTCTATTAAAAGACAATAAGTCTACTTGACAATTTCGAATCTCAGAAAAATGTTTTTCTATCTCCGGCATGTCTGATTTCCTGTCACGATGAACAATACAGATATTCATCCCATGTTTGGCCAGTTTCTTTGCAGAGGCCAAACCTAAGCCCCGGGACCCTCCTAGTATCAAGGCCCAATCGTTATTTTTAAATTCCTTTACCATTCCAACAATATTCTTTGTGCAGAAAATCCTGGCCCAAAACTTAGCATGAGACCTTTTTCTCCGGGTTTAATATCTCTTTCCATAAATCGCTGAAGCACATACAAGACCGTTACACTTGACATATTTCCATACATTTTGAGCACATCTTTTGTATCATCAATGTTTTTACCCAACGAGCCAAATAACGCCTCCACGGTTTGCACAATTTTCTTTCCTCCCGGATGAAAGATCAAATGATCTACATCTTCAATCTTTATTCCATTTCTTTCCAAAAAAGGATGTACGATAGCCGGGAAATGATTGGATATAGTTTCAGGAACCGATTTATCAAGTATCATTTGTAATCCTGAATTTCTCAACTTAAAACCCATCATTTGTTCCGCATCATAAAAATGATACATCGCTTCGTCAACAATAGTTGGTCCTGAATCTTCCGGGCAAGATGATAAGATTACACTTGCGGCACCATCACCAAAAATAGCAGCGCTTACAATATTCACCATAGAAAAATCTTCTAATTGAAAGGTTGCTGTGGGAGATTCTACTGCCACAACTGCCGCTCTTTTACCTGGGTTCGCTTTGAGGAAGTTTTTAGCATAAATAACACCTGATACGCCTGCAGCACATCCCATTTCTGTAACCGGGAGTCTCACAACATCTTGTTTCATCTCCAATCTATTGATCAAATAGGCATCCAAAGAGGGTATCATAATCCCAGTGCAACTCACAGTAATCAAAAAATCAATGTCAGTAGGCTTTAGTGAAGACTTCTCAAGTGATTTTTTAAGACAAGACTCCCCTAGAATAATAGACTCTCTTTCATAGATTTCATTTTTTTCCTCAAAAGAAGTTTTGTTAAATACTTCATCTGCATCCATAATGGAGTACCTTCTGTCTACCCCTGCATTCTCGAATAATTTAATGACTTTCCTTTTAAAACGCTCCTCCTGCCCCTCCAACCAAAGGTTCAAAAAAGGAATAATTTCCGAAGTATTTCTTGTATATTTTGGCAACGACTTTGCTACCGATAAAATTTTAACGCTCATATATTTGTTTTCATAATCCACTGATACCTAAAGGCCCATTTCCAATTGATATTACTTTTTATTTGTAATTGATTTGCAAAATATTCCAATTCACCTTTTTTAAATCCTCTGCGAATAGAAATCAGGCCATCATTTCTAATAATCTTATTGTTAATAAAGAAGCTGATGATACTAAATAAGAAATAGGCCAATTTGTTCCGGTGAAGATCGTTTACCACGATTCCAAGCCTTGCCTGTTCTTTGAGAAGACGTAACTTATCCAGTATTTCCTTATCATTCAAATGATGGAGAAAAAGGGTAGAAAGCGCAATATCATATTTTAATTCTCTAAACTCTTCTGAAAAAATATTCATTTGTACATAAGTGATATTTGGAAAACCTAAAGATAATAGCCTCGCATATTGAATACTATCTTTATTGGCATCAATCCCAATTAATTTAAATTGATAACCCAATTTTTCACC
This sequence comes from uncultured Flavobacteriaceae bacterium, assembly GCA_905479625.1. GTDB lineage: Bacteria > Bacteroidota > Bacteroidia > Flavobacteriales > Flavobacteriaceae > Lutimonas. The sequence continues at coordinate 22,540 of CAJQNF010000082.1, forward strand.
AAGTTTGGAGACTCTTCTCAACATATCACCATTACCGCATCCCAAATCCACAATAACCAGTTCTTTGTCTTTTGGAAGATTTTCAGTCAGTTGTTGAATTCCGTCAAGGCTAACTTGATTTCCACCCAACCACTTATTGATACTGGCCAGGATATCTAAATTGGTTCTTAAAGCTTTTCCTTCTAAAGTGAAATCATCCATGATCTCCCTTTCATCGGTTCTGTATGTTGTATCTATCATATACCCTCTATTAATTTACCATGAGTCATACTAATAATGCGTCTCACCAATCCAGGGAAACTTTTTAAACTGTTCATTACATATAAAGCCACTGATTTCATGGTAAACAGACGGGCCAAGAATCTCCCGGTTTCTATTCTTAACTTAAAGGCTTTATTCCATTGTGCCTTGTATTTATCTTCGACTTCGCTTCTTAACAACCCTTGCTCAAAATATTCTACAATCAGTTCTGAAGCCATTTTTGCTCCTTGAATTGCCATACTCATGCCATTACCGCATAAAGGATGTATCATACCCGCACTATCTCCGCACATCAAAATATGATCCTCAGTTACAGGCTTAGATGCAAAAGAAATCTGACTGATACTTAAGGGTTTTTCAAAAGTACTTGTTGCATTCTTAAAAATAGCGCCAAGCGCTTTGTTATTACAAATAACTTTTGCCTTAAAGTCATCTATGTTTTTATATTTTTTAAATTCATCATATTGCGCTATATAACATATATTGACAAGGTTATTTTCAATTTTTGAGACGCCACAATAACCACCATAAAAATGGTAAAGGCCTACTAAATCTTCAGGGTAATCAACTGAATAATGCTCCTTCACAGCCAAATACGGGGCCTTGGAATCTAAAAAACTCCGTTTGAGCTTCTGGTCCAAATTAGACCGCTTACCAAAGGCTCCAATAACAAAGGTACCTTCCAAATTACCGGTTTCTTTTAGAGTAAGGAGAAAGCGATCATCTTTAAATTTTATATCCAGAACAGCATCCTCCACAAAATGAACACCGTTAGTAATGGCTTGGTTAAACATTGCCTGATCAAGCGTATATCGGCTCAGGCTAAACCCTCCTAATGGTAACTTTGCCTTAACAGCTTTACCTTTCACAGCGCTTAATTCAAAATGTTCAATTTTTTTTGCACCAAAATCAAATGGATCAAAACCCAATGATCTCAGATAAGGTAACACTTCGTTTGACAGGTATTCTCCACATACTTTATGCCTGGGATAACTGTTTTTCTCAACCAGCGTAACCTGTATTCCAAAACGTGACAAATGAAGTGCGCTAGTCAATCCGGCCAAACCGCCACCAACAACAATTACATGTTTTAAGGACATTCTTTTCACTCAATTTTTAAAGTTAGAAGATACGGCTATTTTGACAATATCCACTCTCTTCATAAGATTCGAAAAACATTTAGGAATGATATCATTTTTTATATAATCAAAACTGTCGCTATAACTTAACATGATAAACATGTGCCTGTAACAGTCTAGCGATTGGTTGATCGTTTTCAGTTTATTTTTCAAATCTAAATAAGTATCTTGTTCAACGGAAATATGAGTTTTATTTCTAACTTTTTGACCTATGGCGAAAAAACATAAAATAATAATTATTGGAGCTGGCTTCGGTGGGATAACGCTTGCAAAAACGTTGAGAAACAAGAATGTAGAAATACTCCTTATTGATCAAAATAACTATCATAATTTTCAACCTCTGATGTATCAAATTGCAACGGGAGGATTAGAACCTTACAGTATCGCTTACCCGGTTAGAAGAATATTCAGGAATCGAGATAACATCAGATTTAGAATGACCAAGGTAAAATCTGTCAATACAGATGCTAAAAAAATAAAAACCTCGGTTGGGAGTTTTAAATACGATTATTTAATTATTGCAACGGGCAGTAAAAGTAATTTTTATGACTTTGACGATATCAAGAATATTTTATTTCCGTTAAAATCAATTCCAGATGCCTTAAACATGAGAAGTTTTATTTTTCAGAATTTAGAAAAATCACTCACAAAACAGTCTGATGAATCTTTGGAGGAAATTTTAAATATTGCGATTGTTGGAGGTGGCCCTGCCGGGATAGAATTAGCTGGTGCCTTAGCCGAAATGAAACGATATGTGATTCCGAAGGATTTTCCTGACTTGGATATTTCAAAATTAAGTATCAACCTGTATCAATCTGCACCAAAATTATTAAAAACCATGTCTGAAGAGGCCTCTCAAAAGGCCTTGGAGTATCTAAAAAATCTTGGGATCAATGTCTGTTTAAATTCCAGAGTAACCAATTATGACGGAGATAAACTTAGCCTTGGAGATGGAAGTTCCTTTCCAACAGATACACTTATATGGACTGCAGGGGTTCAAGGAGCTCCAATTAAAGGATTGCCGAAAAAAGCGATCGTAGGTGGTAATAGAATTCTGGTTGATTCTTATAATAAGGTAATACATACAGATTCCATTTTTGCAATTGGTGATGTAGCCTCCAATATAACAGAAGAAAACCCCAGAGGATTGCCTATGCTGGCTCCGGTGGCCAAACAGCAAGGGAAACTACTGGCAAAAAATATCAATCGGTTGATCAATAATAAACCAATCAGTCCATTTGAATATAAAAACCGGGGTGTTATGGCTACAATTGGTCGAAAAAAAGCAGTGGTTGACCTACCCAAGTGGAAGACTCAAGGTACTTTTGCATGGTTTCTTTGGATGTTTGTGCACATTATGTCCTTAGTTGGGTTTAGGAATAAGTTTGTGGCCGTTTTTGACTGGATCGCAAATTATTTAACCTACGACAGGCCTTTAGGATTGATTCTCAGACCGCATAAAAGGAAATAAAGATACCTTTACTTTGCTTTTTAATATCGGCGCAATTTAAGAAACGATCCTATTGGTTAACATTGATACTTCATCACAACCTTTAAGCAAATAGCTTTTATTATATGAGTGTATTTTGGTATGGTTTTGCCGAATCCCCGATCAAAATTCTTGAGATACTGCTATTTTCACTACATCTGACATGGTCCAGTTTTTAGTTCCAACCCCAAAATCTAAGCGATTTAGCTCAAATTCAGCTACCAAATATCTGTGGTTTGATTCGGTAACCAATTGAAAAGGGATACTGATATTTTGTTGAACTCCTTTGATCGTGATCAGTCCACTGGCAATAAAGGTTTCTTTACCAGACCGAGTAATAGTCAATGACTCATAAAAAATATCAGGATACTCAGTTTCAGAAAAGTATTTTTTTTCTAACAAGTGTTTATTTCTCTTTCCAATTCCTGTTTCAATGGTACTAACTGGAATTTTTGCATGAATATAACTGTCTTCCAAAGAAAGTGTATCCATCTCAATTTGAATAACATAATTCTGAAAGGTACCATCGACATTAATTCCAAAGCTTTTTATTTGAAATGATACTTTAGACAACTCTTCCAATTGATCTTTGCTTTGCCCCATTACCGTATTGACCTGAAACAAAAGTAAGAGAACCATGATATAAAAGAATTTAAAATTACCTAAATACATATGAATCTTTAAATTTTGATTTTTGTTGAAACAGAAATGTAAAATACTGAAATTTGATGATAATTCCTTTCAAAGATGCTGTAAAATCTTAATCTATTATTGTACTTACCATTTATCTGTTACTGATTGAAATCCAAATAAATAACTTTTCCTTAAAGACTGAAAATTGATAAAATCTATAGTACTATTTAAAAATATAATAGTATTACTATCATATTTTAATAGTAATACTATTATATTTGCCCTGAATAAATAGAAAGTAATGCTATTATTATCATTTCTCTTTAAAATGTATATACCCTTTATGGTAGTCATATCATAAAATATAAGATCTAAAAAATGGAAAATCAGAAATTAACACCCTGGCAACGATTTATAAGTTTACTTGAATTGGATAAAAGAGATATCAGGCAGGTTTTTTATTATGCCATTTTTGCGGGTTTGGTTGCATTATCCCTTCCTTTAGGGATTCAAGCCATTATCAATTTAATACAAGGCGCACAAATTTCCACCTCATGGATAGTCTTGGTGATTGTTGTAACTCTTGGCGTTGCCTTTCAAGGTGTTTTGCAATTGATGCAAATACGTATATTAGAAAATATACAGCAAAAAATTTTCACCCGATCCTCATTTGAGTTTGTGTATCGTTTCCCAAAAATAACCTTGCATGAACTGCGCAATGACTATCCTCCTGAATTGGCCAATCGGTTTTTTGATACCCTAACGGTTCAAAAAGGTTTATCTAAGATTTTAATTGACTTTCCGGCAGCTTTGTTACAAATTGTCTTGGGATTATTGCTCTTGTCCTTCTACCATCCATTCTTTATTATTTATGGAATTTTACTGCTTCTTTTAGTGTTTCTACTATTCAAGTCAACAGCTAAAAAAGGATTGGATACCAGTTTATTAGAATCTAAAAAAAAATACAATGTAGCTCACTGGATTCAAGAAGTTGCCAGATCCTTGATCAGTTTTAAACTTTCAGGAAGGACCAATCTGGCCATGAAAAAAAATGATGAGTTAACCACAGCTTATCTGGAGGCCCGAGAAAGCCATTTTAAAGTATTGATGCATCAATTTAGCCAAATGATAGGTTTTAAGGTACTTGTTACTTTGGGATTATTATTGATAGGAGGTCTTCTGGTCATCAATCAACAAATGAATATAGGACAATTCGTTGCGGCTGAAATTATTATTCTGCTTTTAATTAGTTCCGTTGAAAAAGTGATTACTGGATTAGAATCATTTTACGATGTACTTACTTCACTTGAAAAAATTGGACAAGTAGTGGACAAAGATTTAGAACAACAAGAGGGTGAAGATCCTTTTGTCACTAAAAATGGTATTACAGTTGAATTGAATGATGTAAAATACAAACTTCCGGATGGCGAAGAAATTCTTAAGGGAATAACTTTTACATTTTCATCCAAAGACAGAATTCATTTAACCGGCGCTTCAAGTTCAGGTAAAACAACCTTACTTAAGCTTATCTCAGGATTGATACCAACTAGCTCCGGATCATTATTCATCAATGATATTTCAGCCAAAGCCATCTGGCCAAATATTTACAGATCTAACATTGGTCAGGTGTTGCCCGGACAATCTCCCTTTGAAGGAACGATTCTGGAAAACATCATTTTTGATAAAAAAGATTATAGCAATGAACGTTTGAATGAGGTCTTAAACAAATTGGGCTTAGTCGATTTTATAAAGCGACAACCCAATGGCATTCATACGGTTATCCATCCTGAAGGTCAAAAAATACCCATCACCATATCCAAACGTATTTTAATGGCTCGTGCTATTCTTCACGATCCGAAATTACTCATTCTTAAAGATCCGCTTGAATATTTTGAAGATGAGGAAGCCGAACGAATTATCAATTATCTGGCTTCACCAGAAAGGAATTGGGCGCTGGTAGTTTCGAGTAATAACCCGGTATGGAGACAAAACTGTGGACGAACTATTCTTTTGAACAATGGAATTCTAATGAAAAACAACGGTCAAGATGCTTAATATATCACATAATCAATTAAATAAAAAAGTAACCATCTCTGGTTACTCTTCTTATAAAAAAGCCTTTGAAAGGGTCCACTTCAAACTATTCAACAAATTTGTAGGTGTATTCTTTATCATGTGCTTTATCATGTTGTTCTTACCATGGACGCAAAATGTAACTGCAGATGGTTATGTAACTACGCTGACTCCAGATCAGAGGCCACAAACGATTCAGTCACAAATTCCTGGACGGATTGAGAGGTGGCATGTCAGAGAAGGTGATTTTGTAAAAAAAGGAGATACCATTTTACATATTTCTGAGATCAAAACGGAATACCAGGACCCTCGTTTAGTGGAGCGAAGTAAATTACAGCGAAATGCAAAAAACAACAGTGTAAATTCATATAAAGAGAAGGTCAAAGCCCTTGAGAGTCAATTTATCGCAATTCAAAGAGAGAGGCAATTAAAGCTTTCTCAGGCCAGGAATAAACTAATACAGTCTCGTTTAAAAGTTAAAAGTGACAGTATGGATTTGAAAGCTTCAGAAATCAATTATAACATTGCAGAAATACAATATAAACGATCCATAACTCTTCAAAAAGAAGGCTTAAAACCTATGACTGATGTTGAGGAGAAGAATGTAAAATTACTCGGAACTCAAGCCAAACTAATATCTCAGGAAAATAAATTGATCGCCAGCAGAAATGATGTGATCAACGCAGAAATAGAAATTAATCGTATTGGAGCCGAATATGCCGATAAGCTGTCAAAAGCACAGAGCGATAAATTCACAGCCTTATCGAGCCAGTTTGAAGCCGAAGTGGAAACGTCAAAACTTGATAATACAACTTCTAATTACGAAATTCGAAATAGTTTGTACTATATCACTGCACCTTTAGACGGCTATGTCAATAAGGCGATAAGAGCTGGTATTGGAGAAACATTCAAAGAAGGTGAATCGTTGGTTGGAATAATGCCTGATATGTATGACCTGGCAGTGGAGACATTTGTTGAACCTTTTGATCTTCCCTTAATTCACAAGGGAGAAAAAGTACGTATTCAATTTGACGGATGGCCCGCAATCTTTTTCAGCGGATGGCCCAACGCTGCTTTTGGAACTTTTGCCGGAAGAGTTGTGGCAGTCGAAACATTTATCAGTGCCAACGGTAAATTTAGAGTTCTTATTGCTCCTGACGAAGAGCAAAATGAATGGCCAAAAAATGTACGTGTAGGATCTGGTGCTTATACCATTGCTTTACTTGAGGATGTTCCTATCTGGTATGAATTATGGAGAAAATTAAATGGTTTTCCTCCGAATTATTATACGCCTGATTCCATATCAATCGCAAATAAATCTAAAAATTAATCATATGAAAAGCTTGATCAGTTTTATTCTTTTTTTGCCGTTAATCTATAATTTACAGGGAAAGAATCCTATAAAAGAGCCCTTTAGCTTTGAAGTATATTTAGGTTATGTAAAAAAACACCATCCCTTGGTAAAACAAGCCAATTTAACGCTGAATGTGGGTGAAGCAAATCTGCTCAAGGCTCGTGGAGGTTTTGATCCAAAAGTAGAAGTAGATTATAATACAAAAGAGTTTAAAAATACCGAATATTATAATGAATTAAATGCCACATTTAAAGTTCCGCTTTGGTACGGCATTGAGTTAAAAGGAAATTTTGAAAACAATACCGGTGACTTTTTGGACCCTAGTATGACTGTACCTGAAGAAGGATTATATAGTGCGGGAGTTTCTGTATCACTAGCTCAGGGGCTCCTAATGAATGACCGTATGGCCACTTTAAAAAAGGCTAAGTTTTTCAAGGAACAATCAAAAGCTGACAGAGATTTACTGGTCAATGAGATATTATACGAAGCCAGCATCGCCTATTTCAATTGGTTACAGGCCTATAATGAAGAACAGATCTATACAAATTTTTTAGACAATGCAAGCCAACGTTTAGAAGCTGTTAAGCAAAGTTATACAGCAGGAGATAAAGCTGCTATCGACACACTTGAAGCAAAAATAACAGTTCAAAACTGGCTTTTGGGATATGAAACTACAAAATTAAAGAGGCAAAAAGCCGGGCTCCAAGCCAGTACTTTCTTATGGATTGAAGGTGTACCTTTAGAATTCGAAGAGTCAGTTGTTCCCGAGTTACCAACGGAAGTGATTCTTAACAACTCTTTATCTCTACAGATTATCTCTGCAGATTCCATAGCCCTAGATGCTCATCCAAAACTAAGATCTCTTGATTATAAGATGGAGTCCTTACAGATCGATCGTCGTTTAAAGTCAAACAGACTATTGCCCAAATTAGATGTACAGTACAATTTTTTGGCCTCAGACTTTGAACAACAATATTTGTTTAATACCTCCAATTACAAAGCAATGGTAAATTTTAGTCTGCCCATTTTCTTGCGAAAAGAAAGAGGTGACCTTAAATTGGCAAAATTAAAATTGCAGGATATAAACTATGAAATTACCTCCTCTTCACTTGCTATAAAGAATAAAATTACAGCTGTAAAAACTGAAATAGTTTCTTTAAATGATCAGCAAAAGATCGTTCAAAATATTGTGAAGGATTATACCGTGCTTTTAAAGGGAGAAGAGCGAAAGTTTTTTCTGGGTGAAAGCTCCTTATTCTTGATCAATTCACGTGAACAAAGCCTGATCACTTCGCAACTGAAAGAAAATGAAATCACCGTAAAAAGATTGAGCGCTATGGTCAAGCTTTTTAATGTAATGGGACTGACACCTTTAACAAACTTAAATTAAAATGGTTATTAGAATCGAATTTCCAAAAGAGAATCAATTCAAACCCTGACCGCGCTTACATCCTTACTTATGAGGGTTTTGATTTACATACCTTTTTCAAAGGTGTTAAGCTGCTATAATTGAGCTCACTCAAACATCAAGCTTATAAACTCTGCTGCACAGGCAGGTTTTTCAGAACCTTCAATTTCAACAATGCAATTCCATGTGATTTTTAATCCGGTATCTCCATAGTCTTGGATATTTGATATAACTCCAACCAATTTAAGCCGGCTATTGACCAAAACCGGACTGGGAAAACGAACTTTGTTCAGACCATAGTTCACCCCCATTCTGGCCGATTTTACTTGGATTAATTCCCCAAGCATTTTAGAAAGCATGGCCAGTGACATAAACCCATGCGCCACTGGTTTTTTGAAAGGAGAATCTTTCGCTGCTTTTTCAACATCCACATGTATCCATTGAAAATCTCCAGTTGCCTTTGCAAAATCGTTGATCATTTCTTGAGTAACGGTCATCCAATCGCCATCTGGAAGAGATTTTCCTTCTAATTCACGAAATTCATTAAAATTTTTCAGTGTAAGCTTTGCCATGTGTTTATCTTGAAGTTCCTCCGTCAATAGTTAAACATATTCCAGAAACAAAGCGCGCTTCATCAGATGCAAGGTACAAATACCCATAGGCAATGTCAATGGGTTGCGCCACAGTTTTTAATGGAATACTTGCTTTAATAGTGGCAAAATGTTCTTCTGGAATTTTATCCACCATATCAGTCATCGTAAAACCAGGAGCTATTGCATTTGCAGTTATACCATATCTTCCCAATTCGACAGTCCAAGTTTTTGACATTGCGATGACGCCTGCTTTGGTAGCAGCATAATTTGTTTGTCCAAAATTACCTCTTAAACCTACATTTGAAGCCGCACTAACAATTCGGCCATATTTATTTGCTTTCATGAAAGGCACGACGGCTTGGGTACATAAAAATACGCCTTTCAGATTTACATCAATTACCGCATCCCATTCATCTAAACTCATTTTTTCCAAGGTTCTATCCCTTGTAATTCCTGCATTATTGATGAGAATATCTATTTTACCATACTGATCATTAATATTCGAAAAAAGTTTTTCAATGGCTGATTTATCAGTCACTGAAACGGAATAAAATTCTGCCTTTCCACCTCTTGTGTTTATCACGTCGGCAACCTGCTGACCTTGCGGTAAAAGGTCGACTATAATTACAGTAGCTCCTTCTTTAGCGAATAATTCTGATATCGCTTGTCCTATTCCTCTTGACCCGCCCGTTACAACTGCTATTTTATCTTTTAACCTCATCGTAAATTTTACTTTTAAACTTGAATAATCAATTTTCCTTTCACCTTTCTATTGGTCATTTCTTCTAAGGCCTTTGATGTTTCGGCCAAATCATATACGGCATGAATATGGGGTTTCAATTTTCCCTCAGAATGCCATTGCATCAGCGTCCTGGTATTCTGCATGTTTGCCTTGGGGTTTTTCATCGCAAATGCACCCCAAAATACACCAACAACTGATCCTCCTTTTAACAAAGGAATGTTCAGTGGAATTTTAGGTATATCTCCAGTGGCAAAACCAACCACCAAAAATCTGCCATTCCATGCGATACCTCTTAAGGCAGCTTCGGAATAAATCCCTCCAACAGGATCATAAACGACGTCTACCCCTTTCCCTTCAGTCATTTCTTTTATGGTCGTTTTTAAATCTTGTCTGGTATAATTAATAATTTCATCTGCACCATATGCTTTACATAATGCCAACTTTTCATCCGTTGATGCAGCCGCAATTACTTTGGCTCCAATCAATTTACCCAACTCTACTGCTGCAAGTCCTACGCCGCCAGAAGCACCTAACACCAATAATGTCTCTCCTTTAACTAAATGGCCTCTATCTTTTAAGGCATGATATGAAGTACCATAAGCCATCAAAAAAGATGCGGCAATAGGAAAGTCCATTTTTGGAGGTTTGGGAAAACAAGCGCTCGCCGGTACCAAAACTTCTTCAGCCAATCCACCATGCGCAACAAAACCAAAAACTTCCTGACCTACTTTTAAGTGAGATACTTGATCTCCTATTTCCTTTACAATACCGGCAACGTCACTACCCGGAGTAAATGGTAATTCTGGTTTAAATTGATACAATCCTTGAATGATAAGGGTATCAGGAAAATTAAGACCACAAGCTTTAACCTCCACTAAAACCTCTTTTGCTTTTGGTTTTAGATTGTCAATTTCTTCAAGAACTAAAGAAGATGGCGGACCATATGCTTTACATCGTATTGCTTTCATTAGTCTTCAATCACTTTTAACACTAGTTTTCCCATTTTGTCTCCTGAAAAAAGTCGATTATAGGTTTCTGGAAAGTTCTCAATTCCTTTATACACATCCTCACGGCTTTTGAGTTTTCCTTGTGCCATCCAGCCACCTAAAATTTGAGCACCTTCCTTGTATCTTTCCGCATAATCAAAAACAACCATACCAGTCATACTGGCCCTATTGACCAACAACGACAGGTAATTACTCGGTCCCTTTACATTGGTTTTATTATTGTATTGCGAAATCGCTCCGCAAATTACGATACGGGCATGCATCCGTAAACGGGTCAAAGCAATATCTAAAATTTCTCCGCCAACATTATCAAAATAAACATCGATTCCCTTCGGACATTCCTCTTTAAATCTTGTCGCTACATTTTCATTTTTATAATCGATGCAAGCATCAAAACCCAATTCTTCGACTACATATTTACATTTCTCTGGGCCACCTGCGATTCCAACTACTTTGCAACCTTTTATTTTGGCTACTTGTCCTACTATACTACCTACGGCACCTGCTGCACCTGAAACCAAAACGGTTTCACCTTCTTTTATCTTCCCTACTTCAGTAATTCCAAAATAAGCAGTCATACCCGGCATTCCTAAAGTACCAATATACATGGGTAATGGAGCTAATTTAGGGTCTACCTGATAGTAACCCTTTCCGTCGGTAACGGCATATTGCTGAACCCCGCCTGTACCCGCAACATACTGCCCTACTTCAAATCTTGGATTTTTTGAAGCAACAACTTCGCCAACTGAACCTGCCCTCATAACCGAACCGATTTCCATTGGAGCTATATAAGATTTTCCTTCGTTCATCCAACCGCGCATAGCAGGGTCTAAGGACACATAGTGCTGTTTTACCAATAGTTGACCTTCACTGATTTCAGGGATAGGGTTCGTTTCTAATGACCAGGTAGACGCATCAGCATCCCCTTTTGGTCTTTTTACAAATAAAAGTTGTTTGTTCATCATATTTTATATCTGTGTTTTATGTATTTTTTTTACCCGAAAAGCTTTCTACATAGGCTTTCATCTTCGCTCTGATTTCAGGTTTCCACCAAAGCTCTGATGCCTCCTTTAGAGAGTTTTCAGCCTTTAAATCTAATTTATCCCAAAGCTCTTTTCTTAATTTACATTTCGTATTTATCAAAATTTCCTGGTCTGCTCTCATGTAGATTTTCATCTGTTTTTCAGCTCGTTCCAAAACATTTTCAAGCGGTACTAGTTCGTCTATCAATCCGGCAGACAACGCCTCTTTTCCGGAAAGTAATTTTCCTTCCAATATATATCTGCTGGCCAATCCGTCTCCCATCCAAAAGGCATAGATTTCGGTTAGGTTTTGACTGATTTGAATATTTACCGCAACTTCATTCAAACCAATAACATATTTATCGCCCTCAGCCATATAGCGATTATCACTTGTTACAGCTAATACGCAGCCTCCAGCCGGTGAATGTCCTGTAATGGATGAAATGAAAGGTTTCTTAAATTGTACCAGTTCTAAATATAATGCCCCGAATGAAGTAAAGAAATGACGAATTTGATCCTTGTCATATTGAAACAATTCAATCAAGTCAAGTCCTGCAGAAAAATAATGAGGTTTTCCCGTTAGAATAACGCCTTTAACAGCATCATTCTTTCCTAAATTGGAGAAAGTTTCTCTAAGCTCTTGTACCATTTCAAAATTGATAGCGTTTACCTTGCCTCGGTTCAATTGAACAATGGCATACTCCTCTTTGTAAATAACTTCTATTGTTTTCATATCTTTTTATAAGGATATCCCTCCGTCTAATGTTAGTGTTTGGCCGGTTATAAATTTTGAACTGTCGGAAGCCAACCAACAGATTCCCTCTGCAATTTCCTCTGCTTCACCGAATCTTCCCATCGGAATATATCTTTTAAGTATATCGCCCATATCATCTCGTGAAGAAAGCAATTGACTCAACAGAGCCGAATGGGTATACCCGGGACAAACTGCGTTTATTCGAATATTCTTATGACCGTATTCTAAAGCGGCTGATTTGGTCATACCAACCACTGCGAACTTACTTGCACTATAAGAAAGATTATTTGTTGAGGCTTTTAATCCAGCCAAAGAGGCAACATTTACGATAGCACCATAGCCTTGTTTTGTCATTTGTAACAGTGCGACCTGCATACAATAAAAAACACCGGTTTGATTCACCGCAATTACATTATGCCAGTCATCATGAGTGTGCTCTGCTGTTTTCTTTTGATTTGCTCCACCAATACCTGCATTGTTTACCATAATATCAAGTTTGCCAAACTCTGCAACCGTGTTGGTTACAAGGGTCTCAACGTCTTCGAAAATTGTAACATCGGTTTTGACAGCAGATGCCATACCTCCAGCTTCTTTGACTTGGTGAGCAATTTTTTGGGCATTTTTTAAATTTAAATCTGAAACAACCACTCTTGCTCCTTGTTTCCCAAAAAGTTTGGCAGTGGCAGCGCCTATTCCGCTTCCTGCTCCTGTTATGATCACTATTTTATCTTTTAGGCTCATCTGTTTTGTTTTTTCAAATTAGGTTTCACAATAAATCAATCTTGTATATTCTCAGACCTGGACGCTTAAATGAGAGGTGTTCTTTATTCATTTTTAAATAGGATTCAGACATAAGACCTAAAATAAATGATCGATTTGTTTTTTTTGAATTGCCTGCCATGCGGTATTGCAACATAATGCTGACGCTTTATTCAAATGAGCAAACTTAGGGTCTTTTGTATGACCATGTTTAAAGCGATAGTATATCTGTTGGGCAATTACAGCTATTTTAAAAAGTCCATAGGCATAGTAGAAAACCAAATTATCTATATTCCGCCCACTCTTTAAGGCATACTGCTGAACGACATCCGTTCGTGAAGGGTTCCCTTCCATAACAGTGGGTGACTGTAAGCCTTGTTTCATAAAATCCGGGTCAGTCGCAGTTGTCCAATAGCCTAAAGACGTGCCTAAATCCATAAGAGGGTCACCCAGAGTGCACATCTCCCAGTCCAGGACAGCCGTAATTTCGTTCCATGAATCATCCTTAAAAACTACATTATCATACTTAAAATCATTATGGATAATAGTATGATCATAGTGTTTCGGCTGGTTTTCCTGCATCCATGCCATCACCTTTACAGCCGCAGGTACATCATCGGTTGCAGCCGCTAGATATTGCTTTCCCCAATTCGTAACTTGTCGTTCTACATAGCCTTCCGGACGTCCTAAATCTTCCAATCCTGCAGCGCTGTAATCTATTTTATGAAAGGCTACAAAAGTATCTAACCAAGTATTTGAAATTGTTTTGAATTCATCTGGAGAAATCTGACTTTTTTGTGCCTCTCTTGCCGTTAAAATCTCTCCAGAGACCTTACTCATGATATAAAAAGGAGCTCCTATGATATCTGTATCTTCCGAAAATGCAAAAGCTTTTGGCGTCTTGTCAAATATAGAATTCAGGTTAAGAATCACCTTGTATTCCCTGCCCATATCATGCCCGCGTTTTGGAGCAGCAAATGGAGGGCGTCTTAAAACATACTCCTTATCTTCAATGTTCAAAAGATAGGTGAGGTTTGAAAATCCATTAGAAAATTGACTAACAGTCAGTCCACTATCGGTTCTTGCAATCAAGCCATGATCTTGAAGGAATATCTTTAGTGAGACCTCATTTAGTTCTTCGCCTTCTCTTACAGGTTTTATGTTCATTTGTTTTTAGTCACTTTTATATTTCTAACTTCCTTAAGCATATTTTTTAATAATACTTTTTCCTAATTGACTCATATGCACCTCATCAGGGCCGTCGGCTAGTCTAAGCATTCTTGCTGCAGCAAAAAAGTGGGCCAGAGGTGTATCGCTCGATACTCCCAAACCTCCTAAAACTTGGATCGCTTTATCCACCACCCCTAAAGTCATATTCGGTGTAACAATCTTAATCATGGCTATGAGATCTTTTGCATCTTTGTTCCCGAGTCTATCCATTTTATCGGCTGCTGAAAGCACCAATAAACGCGTTTGTTCTATCTCGCATGCAGAAATGGCAATATCTTGTCTAATACTGCTATAAGTGTCTAAAGTCCTTCCAAAAGGTTTGCGTCTTGTTGTGCGTTCGGCCATGATTTCTAACGAACGTTGTGCCATGCCAATCAGTCGCATACAATGATGAATTCTACCAGGACCTAAGCGCCCCTGGGCAATAGCGAAACCTTGACCTTCACCAACCAATAAGTTTTCCTTGGGAACCCGAACATTGTCTAAAATTATTTCTGCATGCCCTTCCGGGGAATCTTGATAACCGAATACTGTTAAGGGTCTTACAATTTTTAATCCTGGCGTATCCATCGGAACCAAAATCATACTTTGCTGAAGGTGTCTTGGGGCATCAAAATCCGTCTTCCCCATGACAATAGCAATCTTGCAATTAGGATCCATTGCACCGGAAGACCACCATTTTTTTCCATTAATGATATACCCATCTCCATCGGCAACTATAGCCGTTTCAATATTGGTTGCATCAGATGAAGCAACATCTGGCTCTGTCATCAAGAAGGCAGAACGAATATCCCCATTCATCAATAGCTTCAGCCACTTTTCTTGTTGTTGAGGAGTCCCGTATTTTGCCAACACTTCCATATTACCAGTATCCGGGGCACTGCAATTAAAAACTTCTGAGGACCATAAAATACGACCCATAATTTCAGCCAAAGGAGCGTAATCCATATTTGTCAATCCAGGACTTAAATCACCATAAGACTTTGGAAGAAACAGATTCCATAATCCTTCATCCTTTGCTTTTTGCTTTAGTGCTTCCAAACCAGGCCATTTTTTCCAGGCGTTTTCCGGATTTTGATGAAATGCCTTTACTTCCTCTTCTATTGGAGAGATATGCTTTGAAATAAATTGCTTTAGTTTCTCCTGAAGAGCTACTGATTTTTCACTGTATTTGAAGTTCATACTATATAATTCAAAATTATTTTAATTCCTCTTCTCTTTTAAATGAGGGGAATGAATTCCGTTTCGGAAAAGCCTTCAAGTATTATCCAGGAGCTTATTGCAACCCTTATCCTGAAATTAAATAGCCCCCGTCTGCGGCATACACACCTCCGGTCATATAAGATCCTGCATCCGAAGCCAAGAGCATTACAACACCCGCCATCTCTTCCGGTTCTGCCACTCTTTTTAAGGGCACGACAGCCGTGTAACCAGCAACCAATTTTTCATTTGACCAAAGCGCTTCACTAAACTTGGTTTTAATGAGACCAGGGCAGATAACGTTTGAACGAATACCGTAGCGACCCCATTCTTTTGCCTGGTTTTTAGTCAGCATAATTAAAGCAGATTTCGTCACACTATACAAGCCTAGTTGGAAGCCCGGATGAATACCTTCAACAGAAGCTATATTGATAATACTGCCACTGCCTTGCTCCTTCATATGTGGATGTACTAAATTGGAAAGTAGCCAAGGGGCCTTCACATTTACATTCATGATTTTATCAAAAACTTCTTCATTTGAGGTCTCTAAAGGGCCGTAAAAAGGATTGATTGCCGCATTGTTTACCAGAATATCTATTTGACCAAACCTCTCTATCGTTTTTGTAACTAAAGTTTTACGTTGTTCTGTATCCCCAATATGGCAGGCGATCCCAATGGCTTCTAAACCTGCATTATTGAATTCATCAGCTACTGCGTCAACTGCGTCTTGTTTTCGACTACTGATAACGACTTTAGCCCCATTCTCTGCCAAGCCTCTTGCAATCGACAAGCCGATACCTTTACTGGAGCCTGTTACAATTGCCACTTTTCCCGTAAGGTCAAACTTTTGTTTTATGCTCTTCATATATGTTTTTCTTATTTATATGCCACTAAGAGATCCTATCTTTTTTTAAAGAGAAGATCTTTTCAATTTAATATAGTTTATGCAAAAACTTTTTTATCAGTTCCTATGGTTAAGGCTTGCTTATCGTCCATTAGGATTTCTGCTAATCCCGTTGTTTTTGGAAGTTCGTATTTGAAATAAAATTCCATCGCATGGATCTTACTTTCGTAGAAATCTGTACTGTTTTCTGAACTTCCTGTTACTAAGGCATTTTGCGCCTCTCGCGCCATATCTAACCACAACCATCCCATTACTATATTGCTGAAAAATTCCATAAACGGAGTAGCATCTGCCAAGAAGCGTTGATAATCACCTTTCATTGCGAAGCCCATCAAAGATGCTAATACTTGTTTTGTCAACTCTAATTTAGTTTCCAATTTTTGCGCATAAGGAGCCAAGGATTGAATAGACATACTCGCTTTGATGGAATTCGTGATTTCCTTGGATAATAACTGCAAAGCTTTCCCATTCTCCATGGTAACTTTTCTACCCAGTAAATCTTGGGACTGAATACCCGTTGTTCCTTCATAAATGGCAAATATTCGAATATCTCTCAAATACTGTTGTAAAATATAATCAGAGCAGAAACCATATCCTCCTAAAACCTGAACACCATTATCTACCGCCATCTTGCCCATTTCAGATGGATAAGTCTTTACTACCGGAGTCATTATTTCTAAAAGTAATCGGTACTTTTCACGTTCATCGGCATCCGCACAAGCTATCGAAAGGTCATGGTATTTAGCTGTCAAAAGGACAAGACTTAGAGAACCTTCAGAAATTACTTTTTGCAGCAATAACATTCTCCTTACATCAGGGTGGTTGATGATCAATGTCTGTTCTTGATTCGCATCTTTCTTACCTGAATTTGTCAACTGACGGCCCTGTGGTCTTTCTTTGGCATAGTTTAAAGAAGCCTGATAGGCGGCTGTAGCAATCGCAGCTGCACCTCTGCCCACTCCAATTCTTGCACCGTTCATCATTAAAAACATATATTTCAACCCTTGATTGGCCTCACCTACAAGCCAACCTTTACAATCTGCTGCATCGCCAAAAAACAAATGTGTTGTACAATATCCCTTCTGACCCATTTTCTGAAAATCAGCTACTGTTGTGACATCATTGGGAATCAATCCACCTGTTTCTGTTGGTCTGTTTTTTGGAACAACAAATAATGAAATTCCTTTTGTACCTGCCGGAGCGCCCTTAATTCGGGCCAAAACCAAATGAACGATATTTTCGGCACCTTGGTAGTCACCACCGGAGATAAATATTTTTTGCCCGTGAATTTTATAATAATCTCCCTCAGAAGTTGCAGAAGTCACAATATCAGACAGTGAACTACCTGCATCCGGTTCGGTCAAACACATGGTTCCACCCCACTGACCAGTTAGCATATTTGGAACATAGGCATCCTTCAATTCCTGACTCGCAAAATGGCTGATAAGTTCAGCGGCGCCCACTGTCAAACCGATATAACCCGGCATATGATTATTCGCGGCATCTTGAATAAAAGCAGATGCATGCGATACCATCCCCGGCAATTGTAAGCCACCATCCTCGTATGAAAAAGACCCGGCAATAAAACCCATTTCACCGCCTGCCTTCATAAATTTTGTCACCTGTGGATGTACTATAATCTCTCCATTTTTAAAATGTGCAGGATTTTCATCCATCTCTCTGAAGTAAGGAAATAACTCTTTATCAGAGAAATCTTTTACCGAATTGACCAAAAGCTCTATCGATTCTTTATCATAGTCTGCATAGCGTTCTTGATCTAGTACTTCTTGTACATCGTGTACATTATACAACAGAAATTTCAGAGTTTCGATATCTACATATTGATTTGCCATAGGTCATTTTTAAGGAGCTTAAAGATAGCAGAAAATTTCCCCATATTCATTAAACTGATTTAATTAAACCTATTTTAAGAACACAGAACTGGTCAAAACATTGATATTGGTGAGAACCATAAGAGGATTTCAAAAACAAAATGTTTATCCTGAACAAAACACTCATTAAAATTGCTTGTCAACTCGGTTTTAAATACACATGGCATTTTAGCCGATTGTTAAACAGGAAACCCATTAAAAAAGATTGGCGAAAAAGTAGAGAATATGTCCGGAAAACATTTGGGTGCTAAAGACTTTTATCAATTTTATTCTGGTAAATTATGAGTAGTTGAACCGTATGAGATCACGCTGACTACTCTTTTACACTAGTGAATAAGCAGTTTCTTGATTTTAGGAATTGGCCCTATACATCTTGTTTCATGACAGGAGATACACAAATTAACCGATTTATTGAAATGATACAAGGTTGAATCTGACTTAGTAGAAAATACAGCTTTTTGAGCATCTATAAATTGTTCTGCTATTGTATCAAATTCCTTATCTCTTTCAGACGGATCAGTCAAAACCGCCTTATGAATTAATAAAAACTCTTCCGGGAAGGCTGATAAACTATCTTTATTAATAATTTGTGCCCTTGCAGCTTTATTAAATTCATACATGCCACGCATCAGCAAAGCCATTTCTGAAGCTTCATACATAATAGGTGCTTCCTCAATTTTCACTTCTTTTTTATTTGTGTCACAAGATGCCATCAAATAAAGCAATGCAAAAAAATAGGCTATTTTATACATTATTGCTTCATTAAAACGCCATCAGCTTCAAAAGCATAAGTAAACTCAGGTTCTGTAATTGCGGCTATTTCTTCTTCGGTTTTACCACCGTCCTTAGCATAGTGCTTGAGTTGATCAATTGAAATTTCTGTAACGAAAGCTTTACCATTTACTATAACCTCTTTATGATCAGCGTTAAGCGGAACAAAAAATCCGTAATCCTTAAAACGGACCATCGACTCTTTATTGTTGCCTAAATCTAGCTTCATCCAACACCCTTTCTCTTTACAAACTTCGTTAATAGTCGATGCAAATTTTAAATTGATGGTGTCACCTTCTTTCAAATTACTAAACTTTTTAGCAGCTAATTCTTTAGAAATGACATTGTCATCATTAATTTTTTGACCATAAGAGGTATACGCCAACTTTTCATTAGCTGATTCGTCAACTTTTGTCTTATTTTCTTTACAGGCCATAACAAAAAGAAAGCAAAGAGATACGATTAATATTTTTTTCATTTCCGTGTCATTTTTATGAGTACAAATTTAGAGTATTCAGTTAAATTATATGGTACGTAAAGCGTCATTATTTATGAATAAATTTATTACGATGGATAATGAAAATAACTTTAGTTAGATCATACTGTTTCCGGTATATACATCCGTTTAATAATTTTTTGTATTCACCAGCCTTTATGAAAGCAAGCGAGGAATAACTGCGGTGATCCTTAAGTAGGCCCCTCGACTTAAAACTTAACACTTAAGCCTTAACACTTAAAAAAGGATTACCTCCCTCCGGTCGGTGATCCTTCATTTGGAACGATGCCAAAGTAAAATCCTTAGAAAATGCTGTCGCATTAAATCATTGCATCAATATATCATTAAAATATTACTACAATGACAATCCGGATTACCTCCTTTCAGTCGGTGATCCTCATATTGGTAACGTTGCTAATAAAAGCTTCACTCCCTTCGGTCGCGCATATTTTTTTTTATTGTCACTTCCTCTGAAAGCAAGCTTTCAGGTTGTGCCAATAAAAAAAGCTCTGCAAAATTTGCAAAGCTTTTATTGTCGGGGTGAGAGGATTTGAACCTCCGACCTCCACGCCCCCAGCGTGGCGCGCTAACCGGGCTACGCTACACCCCGAAATGAAATCTTCTCGACTAAAGATTCAAAATTGGAGGACAAATATACTTGTGTATTCTTTCTCTTACAATAAAATTCAAAAAATATTTATCAAGAAAGAATTCAAAGGTTAGTTTGTAAAATAACCTATGAATAAATTTTTTAAATGTGTAACTTACATCTTCTTAAAAAACTTTCAATGAAGAAGATTTTTATTAGAATATTGTTAATTATTGGGCTGCTATTCTTGATTTTAAAAGGAATTGAATATTTATTGGAAAGGAATTTCCAGTCCAGAATCAATTCTAACCCAGATCGTGCTTATAATATTACTTATAAAAATTTTGATCTGCATACCTTTTTTAAAGGAGTTACGCTAGATGAACTTAGTATTCAACCCTTAAATGAGACGGCAGGAACAGTGATAACAGGAAATGTTAACTATGCTACATTAAAAGGGCTGGTATGGAGAGATTTACTATTTGGCAAAAGATTAAATATCGAAGAAATTTCTTTTGAGCAACCCGTATTTGAAATCACTTTAAGTGCCGACACCGTTAAAAAAACGAGTGGAAAAGGAATACAAGCGATGTTTGGTGATATCCTGTCACGTGTGGAATTGAGTGTTTTTAGTATTCAAAATGGATCAGTTATACTCAAGGAACCGGAAAGCGGTCGTATTAAAGGTGAAATTCGAAAAGTGAATATTAAGGCCGATGATTTGGAAACTGACTCGATTCAGTTAAAAAATATAATACCATTTAATATGGGCAGCTTGATCGTTGAAATTGAAGAGGCGAGTTTTGATCTCAATGAATATACCCATCTTAATTTGGGCAGCCTGGATTACAATTTAAAGAATAAAGAAATAGTGCTTCAAGACATTTCTCTGGGCTATAGTATTGATTGGATTGAAGTAAGTAAACGTATTGGGATTCAGAATGACGTTATTGAATTGGATGTAAAAACTGTGTCCATCCGTCAACTTGAGCCTTCCAATAAGTTTTATGTTAATTTAGACATTAAGGCACAAAGTATTGGTTTGGATGGAATTGAGATAAAACTTCAAAGAAATAAGAATTTATCACGACCTCCCGACACAGTCAAACCCATGTTCAAGGAAATGATCGATGCCATTCCTTTAGCACTTGAAATAGATACAATTCAGATAACAAATTCTTCAGTGACTTATAGTGAACTCGGAGTTAAAAAAGAACATTCAGGAACGATTGAAATCAATCAAATCAATGGAGATATTGTTGGCATTACAAATATCCCCGAATTGCAGCAAAACCTGGGTAATCTCAATGCTCATATGACAGCAAGTCTGGGTGGTTTGGCACCAATGAATGTAAATTTGGCTGTTCCTTATGAAGGAGAATCTTTTAGCTTGGATGTAGATGTGGCAGAAATGGAACTATCAAAGCTAAATCCAATCTTTACACCTTTGGCAGGAGTTGATATCGAGTCAGGTCAATTAAGCAGGATCAAATATCATATGAATGCCTCAAAGTATCATTCTCAAAACAAGTTGATTTTTGACTATCGTAATCTCCATATGAACATGGTCAAAGAATCAGAGGAGCATACTCCTAAAAAACGTGTCTTTTTATCGGCTATGGCGAATGCTGCGATTCGAAATAATAATATGCCGGACCAGGAAAAATATCTTACAGCTCAATATCAATCGGAGCGAAATTTTTATAGATCACCGGTGAATTATATTATTCAGGGTCTAATTCAAGGAATCATTAGAATTGTGCCTGGTAAAAATGTACAGAAAGCACTTACAAAAAAGAAAAAAAAGAAAAAGAAAAAATAAAATAAACACTTCAAAATTAACTTTTCAACATTATTTATTTTTTAGAATTACCTCCCTTCCGAATGCAATCGTGACTTGAGGTTAAAAAAATTTTGTTTTAGTCTCAAAGCTGTTCTTTTTATATTTCTTATTTTCACAGATATAAAAGAATTACAAAAGATGGAGACCTGTAATTTGAAAAACTCGTTCTGATGAACGTTTTAAATTAAAACACCTATGGCAAATAATAAACTTATTGAAAATCAATATAGAAGATCTAGTTTATTTGAAAAAGAAAATGTGAATTATCTGGTTAGTGTTCTAAAAAGATTCAATACTGTACCCAAGATAAACAGCATTAATATTATTACTTCAATCAGCGAGCCTGACCTATTTAAAATTGTCCCCAACAAATCAATTAAAATTGGTTCATCATTTTTGGAGAAACCTGTTTTAGCTTTAATTTATTTAAGGTATGGTATTGAATGGCAACTTTGGTATAAAGCTTTGGACAAAGAAAAATCTGATATTATTTTATGTGATCTGGCCGCTATTAAAGTTACTCGAATTTTTTACGAATTATTACCAAAAGAAGATAAAGAGAAATTAAAAAATCTTGATTATTTTTTAGTGAATTTGATCAAAAAAAATGAAATCTTTAAACCGGAATCATTAAAAAAATATGAAGAACTGCAGCATTTTCACGGATTGAATAATTCAAACAGAAATAGTGAAGAAGTTTGGAAACCAATTCTTGAAAATTTGGCAAAACCAACAGAATATTTACTCATGGCGGGAGGTGACCTTCGATTAAATATTGACGAATTTCAATTATTAAATAAATATGGTTGCCGACCATTTCCAAGGCCCGAAGCATATACATTCGCCTCATCAACAGCAACGAGTGTGTCAAATTATGCTTTTGACAAAACAGACAAAGCAAGAAGTATATTAATTCAAAACTGCTTGAAAAAAGGGCTAAAAAATGCAACTATTGACTTTTCAGAATTGCTAAAAAACAACCTAAGAAGAGCCCTAAAAATAAAGGATGATTGTCAAATAATATTTTCGCCCTCGGGCACTGATTCATCTCTTCAAATAGGAGCCATTACTCAAATAATGACCGACAAGGAAATTACGCATGTTTTGGTGGCTTCTGATGAAACCGGCAGCGGCATAGCTACGGCGTTAAACGGACGGCATTTTGAAAATACAACGGCGCTAAATTATCCGGTTAAACAAGGTGATAAAATTGAAGGGTTTAGAGATGTTGATTTGATTAAAGTTCCTTTTAGAGATGAAAATGGTCAATTAAAATCTTCATCTACACTAGATACAGAAATTTTTGATGCTATTTCAAAAACAAATGAATTAGGAAGACATGTTGTATTACATGCAATGGATCAATCAAAATTAGGCTACCAGTCACCTAGTGAAGAAATGATTGGTAATTTGAATACACTTGACAATTTATCTATACAGATTATTGTAGATGGGTCACAACTTAGATTAGATCCTATCGACATAAGGCAATATTTAAACAAAGGGTATATTGTTACGATAACGGGAAGTAAATACTTTACTGGCCCTCCTTATGCCGGTGCTTTAATTGTACCTAAGAGTGTTAGTACATCAATTAATTCTGTAAAAAATACGATACCAAAGGGCTTGACCAATTATTACAATCATTCTGATTGGCCAACATCTTGGTACTGTTCAAAAGATTTATCCGATGGATTTAATTATGGCTCATATATGCGCTGGAATGCTGCGATAGTTGAAATGGACAGGTATTTCAAAACGCCTATTTTATATAGAAATTTAGGCATTGAGATGTTTTGTAATTTTGTTGAAGATTCTATTAAAGAAGCTACTTTTCTAGAACCTCTTTTTGGGGATGAAACAAAAATTAACACGTATAATACTGAAAAATTCGGGCTTAGAAATATTCGTACAATTTTCCCTTTCTTTATTCTTAAAAATAATGAAGCCTTAGCTGTCGATGCAGTAAAAAAGCTCTATATCTTATTGAATTCCGATATATCAGATCAGTTTGAGTCATCTTCTTTAGAAATTATTCGGCTTGCTGCCCAAAAATGCCATATTGGGCAAGCAGTTGACGTGAAATATGGTCATGATTTTCAAAGTGCAGTTTTAAGAATTAGTTTAGGCGCAAGGGTTATTTCTGAAAGTTGGGTTAACAGAGACATTAGCATCTATTTTAGAAATATAGAAGCCCAAATGAATCAGTTTACAGTAATTATAAAAAAGATAGAAATGATCCTCAATAACCCTGAATTGTTAAAGTAAATAAATTCATTTTAAACTGTCCTATTTTTAGGAAAGGCTACAGAATGTTTTTTTGTTCTTTATTATAAAGTGTAATTTGCTTTGTTAGTTTAATTTGTGCTTTTATTATCAAGCTCC
>CAJQNF010000083.1 GCA_905479625.1 uncultured Flavobacteriaceae bacterium
ATCTAAAACCGTGACACTCGATCTTGAGCCTGTGAACGGAAAGGTTGAAACTGCTTTTAACAATATATATGAAAGTAATTATGATGTTGCTGCTATGGACGCTTTATTAAATGCAAGCGAGCCAGACAGAAGACCAAAAGGTGTTATCATCTGGGATTAGTATAAACTCACAATATTTACAGATTTAAAACGTTTGTAATATAAACTAGGAAGAGATCCGGAAAATTAGTTTTTTTCGGATTTTTTTTAACTCTGTTTTGAAGAAATGTTTCACCTATGGAAAAAATGATTACTGTTCATATTGCTGACGACCATCAAATTTTGATTGATGGTGTCAAAGCTGTGCTTAATTTGGAGCCCAATATTGAGGTTACAGGATTTTCATTAAATGGAAATGAGGTAATCGCCTGGTATGAAGAAAACAATTCGAATGTTTTGATATTGGATATCAACATGCCCGAATTAGACGGTATAGAGGTGTTAAAAAAACTTAAAAATTTTAAAAATCGGCCTGAGATTATTGTATTGTCGAGTTATGATGACGTTAAACTTGTCAAAGAGGTGTTACAAATGGGGGCCAAAGGCTTTGTGCCAAAGAAATCCGCAGGAGAGCATATTGTGAACGCGGTCTACAAGGTATCCGAAGGGAACCAATATTTTACCGATGATATCAAGGAAAAAATGATGCAAACCCTTTTGAATGGTCAGGTTAAGAATGAAGGGAGTCAGGATGGAGTTCTGATTAGTTCACTTACCAAAAGAGAGGTTCAGGTTTTAAAACTCGTCGCCCAGCAATATAGTACAAGAGAAATTGGTGATGAATTGCATATTAGTGAAAGTACTGTAGAGACACATCGGAAAAATCTGATGAAAAAAGTAAAGGTAAAAAACAGTGTAGGTTTGGCCATATTTGCCTTAAAAAATGAAGTCGTTTAAATTGATAACCCTTCTTAAAAACAACTACTCAAGAATTTTATTCCTGATTATACTTTGTATTCATGGGCAACATTCTTTTGCTCAAAAAGGTGAAAACGAAGCTTCTTATATCACTTATAAATTAAGTCAGATTGATTCCTTAATTGAAATCAGTGAGTATGATAAGGCCACATCTTTAATAAATAACACATTAAATACTTTTTCATTTAAAAAAAATTCGGAAGAGCAAATTTCCTTTGAGTTTAGAATCGCTAAAAACTACTATCAGCAAGGAAGTAAGGAAGAAGCGTTAGAGTTGTTATTGATTGGGCTAGATAAATTAAAAAGCAATCCTTTTTCTTCTTTGAATATCGATTACGCAGATATGCTTTCAAAAATTTTCGCGGACTCACAAAATTTTGATAAGGCAATTTTTTATAACAAAATTGCGCTACAAAAATCTTATCTCACTAAAGATTCAATAGGTATTACCAAATCACTTATCAGAATGGGAGGGTTCTATTATGCCAAGGATGAGGAGGATAGTGCAAAAATGTATTTTAGAAAAGTCACCTATATACCCGTTACCCCTAAAACAAGAGTAAGGATTGCCAATGCACATAATAATTTGGGTGTGATTGCTCAGAACAGCGATAATTATGATTTGGCTAAGAGTAGATTTAAAAAAGCATTAGAATTAAAAATAGATCAGAATGATATAGTGGGTGTGGCAACATTAAATGCTAACCTTGGTAATTTGTATCATTTTGAAGGGGATTTTAAAACAGCGATTAATAGATATACAGAAGCTTTTGAATCAGTAAAGAAGGATACAACCAGACAGGTTTTACATTTAAAAAGTATAATATATGAGAATCTGTCAGTATCATACGATTCTATCGGGGATTTTGAAAAAGCCTATCAAAACCTTCATAAGTCCTATAGGCTCAAATTTAAATTAACCAATGAGCAGTTGACGCAGAACATTGCTGAAGTTGATGCCAAATACAATCTAGCCATTGAAGAACAAAAGACAGAGGAAGAAAAGAGTAAAACATTTAGAGCTCAGGTCTTATTTGGCGGTATGGCCTTTATAACATTGATCTTTGTTATTTTTGCCTTTATTTTTTATAACAATTATAAATTAAAGGAACAGAACAGGCTTGAGCAGATTCATAGTAACCTGCAGACCAGGATTATTAACGCGACCATTGATGCCAAGGAAAAAGAGCGTAAATCTATTGCTGAGATCCTTCACGATAGTGTCAGTGCGCTGTTATCGTCTGCTAATTTGCATTTACAGGCCTCTAAGACACAATTGAATTCTCATGTTCCGGTTGAAATATCGAAGGCCCAGGAAATTGTAAATGAAGCTTCAGTTAAGATCCGTGATTTGTCACATGAACTGATTTCTTCGGTATTGCTAAAATTTGGACTTGCCTTTGCTGTCCATGATATTTGTGAAAAATATTCCAATTCAGAAATTCAGTTTATCAGTGATGATAATGGGATCAAAAGATACAATCAGGAATTTGAGATCAAGATCTATAATATTATAGAAGAACTGATCAATAATATCCTTAAGCACAGTGGCGCTAAGAATGCATCAATAAATCTCATCGAAAGGAACGGAGACAAGTTAATGATTCAGATCATAGACGATGGTAAGGGTTTCGATGTGAAAACAGCCAAAAGAAAGGATGGTTTAGGTTTGAGTCATATTGAAGCCAGGATCAAAATCATGCAAGGTGTATTCAACATCAATTCTAAAAAAGGAGAAGGCACCAGTATCTTTATATCAGTGCCTATATTCAAGCCAGAATTGGCACAGACTGTTTAAGGCTATCTTTTCATTTCGATAATCTCCAGGTTTTTTATATCTGTATTTTCAATTTCAAAGCGCAACATGGTTCTGACATTATGAAACCCATGTTTACCAGCTGCTCCAGGGTTCATATGCAATAATTTAAGTTTTTTATCATATTGAACCTTCAATATATGTGAGTGCCCGGAAATAAACAACTTAGGAGGGCGTAAAACGATAGATTCCTTTACCCTGGGATTGTAACGATGCGGATACCCACCGATATGGGTGATCCAAACAGAGACTCCTTCAATGGTAAATTTATTATCTAAAGGAAATTCACTTCGAATATTTTTGTCATCGATATTGCCATAAACGGCTCTTAGGTGACTTACTTCCTGTATCTTGTCGGTAACTTCCGGATTACCAATGTCTCCGGCATGCCATACTTCATCAGCATTTTTACAATAATTCAAAATCTTATCATCAATAAAGCTATGGGTGTCTGATAAAAGTAAAATTTTTTGCGCCAAAGGAGTATTGATTTAATTAATTATCTTTGTTCGGCGCAAAATTAAAGGTTTTTGAGATACTTTATTGAACTTTCTTATCAAGGTAAGCATTACCATGGATGGCAAAAACAAGCCAATGAAATTTCTGTGCAGGAAATCATTGAAAAAGCCCTTTCATTATTACTGAAAGAGGAGATTTCTGTGATTGGTTGTGGCAGAACGGATGCAGGAGTTCATGCCAGACAATTCTTTTTACATTTTGATGTTGAAAAAGAAATAGATAAAGAAAAGTTAAAGTATCAGTTAAATTCTTTTTTACCGGAGGATATTGGTATTTTTCAAGTGATAAGGGTAAGTGAGGAGGCTCATGCCAGATTTAATGCCATTTCCAGAAGTTACCAATACAGGATTTCATTGGCAAAGAATGTTTTTGAGAATGACTTAAGTTTACAGCTAAATCAAGTTGATCTGAATATAGAAAAAATGAATGAAGCGGCTGCTTTGTTAATGCATTATACTGACTTTAAATGTTTTTCACGTAGTAAAACAGATGTTAAAACATACGATTGTAAGATAACCGAGGCCTATTGGAAATTGAATGGACAGCGTTTGGATTTTTACATTACATCGAATCGGTTTTTAAGAAATATGGTAAGAGCAGTTGTGGGCACGTTGCTTGAAGTGGGTAAAGAAAGGATGACACTCGATGAATTCATAAATGTTATTGAGTCACGTGATAGAATGAAAGCTGGTGCTTCTGTAAAAGCCAAAGGGTTATATTTAACAAGGGTAACTTATCCCGATAGTATTCTTATAGAATAAGTATGTCTGAAAAGAAAAAAGAACATAAAAAAGTTGTAGGTAAAGTCTATGATGTCAAGCTTTTTAGCAGGCTGATGCGCTACGCCAGCCATTACAAAGTTCAGTTTAATCTTTCTGTAGTTGCCGTATTATCGATTGCCCTTCTCGCGGCAATCAGGCCAATGCTGCTTAAAAAGATCATTGATGATTTTATCCTTAGCAAAGATGCCGAACAGCTTCTTCTCTTTACTAGTTTGATGCTATTGGTGTTGGTCATGGAAGTGCTTTTCCAGTTTCTGTTTATTTATTTTGCCAATTGGTTAGGTCAAAGTATCATAAGAGATATGCGAACTCAGCTCTTTAAGCATTTGTTGAATTTTAAAATGCAGTATTATAATAAATCAGCTGTGGGGAAACTGGTCACAAGAGTTGTGTCTGATATTGAGACCATTTCCAGTGTATTTGGCCAGGGCTTATTTATGATTATCAGTGATTTGTTAAAAATGTTTGTAATCGCAATGGTCATGTTGTATATGAACTGGCAATTGGCTTTGATCGTTTTCTCAATTTTACCCCTCTTGATTTTTGCAACAAAGATCTTTCAAAAGGCTATGAAGTCGGCTTTTCAGGATGTCAGAACAGAGGTGTCAAATTTAAATAGTTTTGTTCAGGAGCGAATAACCGGAATGAGAATTATTCAACTTTTTTCAAGAGAAAAAATAGAGTATGATAAATTTAAAAGTATCAATGATAAGCATAAGAAGGCCTGGATAAGAACGGTTTGGTATAATTCGATATTCTTTCCAATTGCAGAAGTACTTCCTTCTATCGCCATAGGACTAGTAGTTTGGTATGGAGGGTTAAACGCTGCTGTAAGTAATTCAGTTACAGCTGGAGAAATCATTAGTTTTATCATGATGAACAATATGCTTTTCAGGCCTTTAAGGCAGATTGCTGACAAGTTCAATACACTCCAGATGGGTATGGTTGCGGCCGAAAGAGTATTTAAGATTGTGGATGCTGATGAAAGCGAAATAGATCAGGGAGAAGTTATGGTCGAAACCTTTAAAGGAAAGGTTAGATTTAAAGATGTTCACTTTAGTTATATCCCAAAAGAGGAGGTTATCAAAGGTATTTCCTTTGAGGTGAATCCAGGTGATACTGTTGCTATTGTAGGTGCTACAGGGGCAGGAAAATCAACAATTATCAATTTGATGAACCGCTTTTATGAGATCAACAGTGGGTCCATTACAATTGACGACGTGGATATACAAGAATATAACTTACATGCGTTACGTGATCAGATCGCTGTTGTATTGCAGGATGTTTTTCTGTTTTCAGACAGTATTTTTAATAATATTACATTGAAAGATGATTCTATTTCACTTGAGGAAGTTCAGAAATCAGCCAAGATTATTGGTATTCATGACTTCATCATGTCTTTGCCCGGTGGATATGATTATAATGTCAAAGAAAGAGGGGTGATGCTATCGGTTGGGCAGCGGCAACTGATTGCATTTCTCAGAGCTTCTGTTAGTAAGCCCGGTATACTTATATTAGATGAAGCCACTTCGTCGATTGATTCTCATTCAGAAAAATTGATACAGGAAGCGACTGAAAAGATCACCAAGAACCGAACCTCAATAATTATTGCTCACAGGTTGGCAACGATTCAGAAGGCTGACAAGATCATTGTCATGGAAAATGGCAAAATAATGGAACAAGGAAGTCATTCAGAGTTACTGGATAAAAAAGGCTATTATAGCAAATTATATCATATCCAATTTGTTCAGAAGCAAGCGAGCTAAGTATATTGACGCTTAATAATTAAGGTCATCTTTTATGATTTCAGCCAATTCACTAAAATCCTCAAACAATATAAAAGCTCCGTTATTGACATAAGAAACCTGTCCGGATTCCTCGGATACAATAAGAGATAACGCATCTGTTCGGATAGTAATCCCGAGGCCCGCCCTGTGTCTCAAGCCGAAATGGGAAGGTATGTCAATAGTATTTTCAATGGGAAGGATAACTCTGGTAGCAGTAATCACTTCATTCTCTATCACAATTGCCCCATCGTGAAGTGGACTATTTTTATAGAATATACTTTTTAATATAGGTTTGTTCACTTTAATCTCCATTTCATCACCGGTCATTTTTACAAACTCGAGGCTATTGTTTCTTTTAAGAACGATGAGTACTCCGGTTTTTAACTTACTCATTTCCTCGCAAAAACCCACAATGTCATCAACATGATTGTTGGCCGCTATATCGGTATTGAAAAACTTTAAATGTTTTAGGAATCCTTTTTTAGAAGCAATATTGGTTGATCCTACCATCAGGAGAAACTTTCTGATCTCCTGCTGAAACACGATGATCAAAGCAATAAAACCACCTCCAAGAAATTTACCCAGAATATCACTTAACAATTCCATTTCAAGCGCCTGGGTCAGCTTCCATATAAGATAGATGATCGCTATTCCAATAAATATATTGATGGCTGCAGTGCCACGAATTAACCTGAAAATATAAAAGAGCAATACAGCAACTAGAACAATATCAAGAATGTCTAAAAAGCTGATGTTTAAAAAATTAAATTGATCCAATTCTGAGCTAGTTTTTGTAAATGTATGAATTATTTTACAGTATAAACATATTCAACAGATGCGCTGTTGATTTCGTTTAAAGCGAGGAAAGCCTTTACGCTCAGATAATCCTGATAGCTGGTTTGAGGGTCATAAGTGAGTAGGATCGTAATCTCGTCTTCCGGGTTGCAGGAATAGTCACTTTGTAAAGTTGCAAGTAAGGAGTTCAAAGGTAAAACTTCATCATTTATTTTAATCTGTTCTCCCCATATTTCAAGAATGACTGTACATGGTGCCATTAGCTGATTCTTATCATTTGCCGTTTCTGTAATGAAGGTAGTTTGAGCAAATGGAATAAGAGAGATTTTTTGAGTAGCAGTGTCGGCATAACTAAAGTAATTCTTCATCCCCTCTTTTTTATGCATGGAATCTTTATTTCTGTTTTCCTGCATTTCGATCAATAAGGGGACGACCTGATTCATGGTTAATCTTCTGTCTATATTGAAGATCCAGTGGGTGTTGAGGATTTTATTATTCTTATTTAGTTTTGGTAAAGCTTCACCATTAACGGTTTCCATAAAGATCCAAATACTTGAATGATTTTGTATCTCTGAAATACCCGGATAATCGATCAAGGGGAGTTGAACTTGTTTTTTTTGACAGCCGGATAGCAGCAGCAAATTTAATAAAAGGATCAGGTAAATTCTTTTGATCATGAGCTAGTTTTATTTGTCATTTTTTCAAATATTCCTACAGTTTCTACGGCCTCCTGAACGTCATGAACCCGCAAAATATTTGCACCTTTTAAAAGTGCAATTGTGTTGGCCGAAGTGGTTGCATTCAGGGCCCTATTTGCATCAAGATCAAATAACTTATAAAGCATCGATTTTCTTGACAACCCGGCAAGAACAGGTAGACCCATACCCGAAAAAAGTTCGAGTTTTTGCAATAATTCAAAATTCTGATCAAGCGTTTTGCTAAATCCAAATCCCGGATCCAATATGATGTCATTCACGCCAAGTTTCCTCAGTTCAAATACCTTTTGAGAAAAATAGAAGATGATGTCTTTGATCAGGTTTTCATATTGAACATTTTGCTGCATAGTCTGAGGTGTTCCTACCATATGCATTATAATGTAAGGCACCTGATGTTTTGCGATAATAGAAAACATATCTTGGTCCAGAGAGCCAGCAGAAATATCATTTATCATACAAGCTCCTGATAGTAAGGCTTCACTAGCAACATGACTTCTAAAAGTATCAATTGAGATCAGTGCATCGGGAAAATCATTTATTACTAATTGGAGCACCGGTAATAGCCTTTTGAGCTCTTCGTCTTGAGAAATATGCACAGCTCCGGGTCTTGAGGAATAGGCCCCAATGTCGATAAAAGTGGCTCCTTCATTGAGCATTTTTTCAACCTTCCTTAAAATTTCCGAAGATGATTTGTATTTACCCCCATCATAAAAAGAATCAGGAGTCAGGTTTAGAATCCCCATAACCCTTGGGCGATTGAGATCTATTAAATGGCCTTTACAATTGATATACATGTTTGTGTCTTTAGAATCAACTGGCTACCGTATTTACCACCTTGCTTAATACAGGTGCCTTATAGGATCGCATTTTAATGATCAGTTCTTCAATTGAATCACTAACCATAATCATATCTCTGTTTTCCTGTTTTAAAAAACCTTCCTTCACCATATGATCAAGTTGTAATAAGGCATGGTGGAAAAAGTTGTTGGTATTCAGGATACCAATGGCTTTATCTTCAATGCCAAGTTGCCCTAAAGTGAGGGCTTCGAAAATCTCATCAAGTGTTCCAAAACCTCCGGGTAAAGCAATATAACCATCCACAAGTTTACTTATTTTCACCTTTCTTTTTGACATTTTTTTAGTAGTAATCATTTGAGTTATCTGGGTATGGATTACTTCTTCGTGTTTGAGCAGGCCTGGAATCACACCTATGACCTCTGAATTGTTTTTCATCATCGTATCAGCGATGACACCCATAATGCCTATTTTGCCACCGCCATAGACAAGACCAATTCCTTGTTTTGAAAAACAATCTCCTAATTTAACAGCAGCTTGGGCATATTCTTGGTTGAAGCCTTTACTTGAACCACAAAAAACAGCGATACGTTTCATTTTATAAGGGTTTAATAGGGTATATATTTTGTAAAAATAAGCAAACCGGCGATATTATATCATGAGATTTTTATAAATTCGTTTCGACAAAAAAACTAAATCCTCTGATTTCAATATACATGCAGAATACATCGAAGCAATATGATGAAGTGACGGCTAAATGCCGTTCTCTTTTTATAAACAAAATGAGTGATTACGGGAGTGCCTGGAGGATATTAAGGCTTCCTTCACTAACCGATCAAATTTTCATCAAGGCGCAAAGAATCAGGCAGCTACAACAAAATGATACACGTAAAGTGGATGAAGATGAAAAGTCTGAATTTATTGGAATTATTAATTATTCCATCATGGCGCTGATACAATTGGAAAAAGGAGTTGCGGATCAACCTGATGTCGAAGTAGAGGAGGCCGTTTCGTTGTATGATAAGCATATGTTGACAACAAAGACATTGATGGAGAATAAAAATCATGATTATGGGGAGGCTTGGCGCGATATGAGGGTGAGCTCTCTTACTGATCTGATTCTACAAAAACTCTTAAGAGTGAAGCAAATTGAAGATAATCAGGGAAAGACACTTGTCTCTGAAGGAATAGATGCGAACTATCAGGATATGATCAATTATGCTGTTTTTGCCTTGATATTAATGAATGAATAATTCGACGAGATAATGAATGTTTTAACCCATATCACCCGCTTACTGGTTGCTGTAACTTTTATATTTTCAGGTTTTGTAAAACTGGTTGATCCATTGGGTTCAGCGTATAAATTCGAGGAATATTTTGGTGCTGATGTGTTAAACCTGGAGTTTTTAACTCCTTATGCGTTGCAGTTTTCGGTGATACTGATTCTTGCAGAGATCATGCTTGGGGTGATGTTATTGGTTGGTTATAAAGCCAGATTTACCGTTTGGAGCCTATTTTTGATTACGCTATTATTCTTATTTTTAACCTGGTATTCGGCCCATTATGATAAGGTTACAGATTGCGGTTGTTTTGGTGATGCAGTCAAATTAACACCCTGGGAAACATTTTATAAGAATGTGGTCCTTATCGTTCTGGTGATTTTTTTACTTGTAAAAGTGTACGATATTCAGCCCATTTGGTCTGATAGTTTTGCCAAAAAAGTTAGTTTGATCTCATTGTTACTTTTTGTTGGGATCATTTTTTATGTGCTCCGGTACCTTCCTATCATTGATTTTAGACCCTATGCTATTGGTAAGAACATTCCTGAAGGCATGATGATTCCAGAAGGAGCGGAACAGCCTGTATATGAGGATACCTGGATTTATAATGTAAACGGTGAAGATCAGGTGTTTACCACCGAGGATAAACCCTGGAACATTGAAGGAGCTACTTTTGTGGATCGAAAAACAAGAACATTAAAAGAGGGTTATGTTGCTCCCATTCATGACTTTACTATGGAGAATGGAGGCGAAGATATCACAGAATTGCTGATGGCAAAGGAAAAACTGATGCTAGTGGTGGCCTATAACCTTAAACTAACAAGTAGTAATGGGATGCAAGAAGTAAAAGAACTCTCCGAAAGGGCCATGGAAAAAGGCTATACTGTCTATTGTTTTTCTGCATCCACTCAGGAAGATTATGAAAAAGTTAAAAAGGAATTTAATTTAGATTTTGACTTGTTGTTTTGCGACGAAACAACGTTGAAAACCATTGTTAGATCCAACCCCGGTATCCTGATTTTGGACAAAGGCACGATTACCGGAAAGTGGAGTTGGAGACAAATGAAAAATATTAGCTTAGACTGATAAAGGATGAAACAGGCATTATTGGTATTTCTTGGAGGGGGTTTAGGCAGTGTATTGCGTTACTGGATGAGCTTAAAACTTAATAATTTTGAAAATGCTATTCCCTATGGAACATTATTAGCTAACGTTTTAGGGAGCCTTATTATTGGCATCATTTTTGGGTATTCTGCCAAATCAGGATTGTTAAATGAAAATCATTCATTGCTTTTAGCCACTGGGTTTTGTGGAGGGTTTACTACTTTTTCAACTTTTGCCTATGAAAACCACATCTATTTAAAGGGAGGTGATTATTTTGGTTTTTTACCCTATATGATCGTCACCTTTATTCTGGCTATTTCAGCCGTTTTTTTAGGGATGTACGTTTCTAAATTTATATAAATTTTAATGTTCAAACGCTTTTACTCCGGCCAAAATTTTTGTATTCAGATGATTTGATTTGGGAGGTACAGGGCAAGAATATTTTTCGTTATACGCACAATAAGGATTATACGACTGGTTAAAATCGATAACCATACTAGTCCCTTCCGGAAGACTAAGGTCTAGATATCTTCCTCCTCCGTAGCTAGTTTCACCATTGGTGAGATCTGTAAAGGGTAAAAACAAATAGTCTTCATAATCTGGGGTTAAAAGCAGTTTTTCATTTTGATAAATTTCAAGGGAATAATCCTTTCCATTCAATTGAAAATTTGCAGTCGCGTATAGTTTGTAAACAGGTAACCTGTCAGTGGTTGTTTTCATCTTAAAAGGTTTGCTGTCTTTGTGCAGAGTCAGTGACGCAGTAACCATAAAATTACTGTCGATAGGGAAAAATTCAAGTGACTTAAAAGAAGTTAAATCCTCTTCGGTTAGCGGAGAATTTTCCTTACTGGAAAATTCTTTATTCAATTTCTGTTGAAACTTGTTTGCTTCTTTGAATTGTTGCGTTTTCTGAGCAAACAGTACAGATACACAAAAAAATGAAAGGACCAGTAGAAATTTCTTCATTGCTTAGCTTTTAAGCCAAATATACCCATAAATATTCATAAAATATCTGGAATCAACAGGTGATTAAATGTATTAAATTCAAATTAAATCATCACATGTGGATAAAGTATATCTTTGACGGATGCTAAAGAAGATCATCAAACCCTATCAAGGGCTGTCCAAAGAAATTTGGTTTATGGCACTTACCATGCTTATCAATAGAGCAGGTGCCATGGTGGTTCCGTTTCTCTCTTTATATCTTACAAACTTTCTTGAATTTTCACTTGAGAATGTCGGATGGATCATGTCTTGTTATGGTTTCGGTTCAGTTGCCGGTGTTTTTATTGGCGGTAAATTGGCAGATAAAATTGGTTATTATAAAGTGATGTATATGAGTTTGTTGGGGACTGGCCTGGTTTTTTTTGGGATTCAGTTCATCACAGATTTTTACAGTTTATGTATCGGTGTATTTACACTAACAATTGTTGCAGATATGTTTAGACCTGCTGTTTGGGTGGCACTTGATGATTATAGTGAAGAGGATAACAGAACTCGTTCAGTAACCCTGATCAGATTAGCCATTAACCTTGGTTGGTCAATGGGCCCTGCCATAGGTGGATTGTTGATTACTTATATGAGTTACCAAAGTTTATTTTGGGTTGACGGATTGACTTGTATTATTGCGGGCATTGTGATCATTAGGTTCTTACGTCAGAAAAGTCAGGTTACTACGAAACATAAACAAGCGAGTCTACCTAAATTATCACCCTATAAAGACGGTCGATATCTCATTTTTTGGTTCGCAATGTTTTTGATCGCCTTTACCTTTATGCAATATTTTTCTACCATTCCCTTGTATTATAGTCAGCGACTAGGGATGGATGAAGATGGGATTGGATTGATGCTAGCCATGAACGGGCTGTTGATTTTTTTATTGGAAATGCCCATCGTTCATGCGCTGGAGAAAGGAAAACTGGAAAGCCTAAAAATAGTCATAGGGGGATGTTTTTTACTCGTTCTAAGCTTTCTTGTGCTCAATATTGGGGCTTATATCGGACTCGCTATTATTGGCATCATTTTTATGACTTTTGGGGAAATGCTGGGATTTCCTTTTTCTAATTCATACGCCCTTGACAGATCTAAACTAGGCAACCAAGGATCCTATATGGCGATGTACAGCATGTCTTTTTCGGTGGCTCATATTCTTGGACCCAATATAGGCATGCAATTTTCGGCAAAATTTGGCTTCGAATCCACCTGGTATCTGATGGCAGGTATTTGTCTCGTCGCATGTTTGATTTTACTGGGTTTACAAAGAAAAGAATCCTCCTGATCTATTTATTCCATACGAGTCAATCTTGCCAGGTAGTCGTAATGTGGCCCTTTTTTTAGTAGTTCACATTGTAAATTCAAATGAGATGCTTGTTGTTGCAGGTTATAAAAATCAATGTACATCCATGGAAATGAACCACTATTTTCATCTAAATACTTTGATTGGAATACAACTTCTCCATAGTAATGGTCTAACTCTGAAAGAGCTACCTCCCCGGATTCATCTTCAAACATGTAAATAACATCTGAAGAATCCATTAAAATTTGACCTCCTGGAGCGAGAAGTGATTTTAAATGTTGCAAAAAATCAGGAATCCTTTTCATAGAACCACAGAAGCCGACTCCATTCATCAAGGCCAGTATTGTATCATATTGGGCATCTTTTAAATCCCAAAGGTCTATCATTTCTGCTCGGTCGAGTCCCCTTAGCTTGCATACTTCTATGGCACCTTCAGAAATATCAATAGGTTTTACCTCAAGGCCTTTATCTTGCAGGTAAAGAGAATGACTGCCAGCTCCGCAACCAAGATCCAACACTTTTCCAAATGCCATTTTTAAAGCAGCTTGTTCAATATCAGGCATTTCTTCAAATGAACGAAAAAGGTATTTTACGGGTAATTCATCCCAACCACCAATACTTGAATATGTTTCAATGACGGCATCTTTTCCATTATAAAAATCCTTAATAGCATTTCCGAATACCTTTGATAAATTATTGAGATCCATGTGTTTTTAAATTTGTTCTATCAATTTTTGACATTAAGCCTCTATTTTCTTGCCCAAGACGGGAACTCTGTCAACGAAATGCTAAAAATAAAGGTTGCCAGATAGTAAGTGGCTAGGGTAACGATCATAATTCCTATAAAATTGAGGGCCAGACCCGACCTTGACATATCTAAAACCTTTAGCCTTTTGGTGCCAAAAATAATGGCATTTGGTGCTGTAGCCGAAGGCAACATAAAGGCCAGAGAAGCTGAAATAGTGGCTGGGAGCATAAAAAGCAAAGGGTTTATTTCAATACTCATGGCTAAACCGGCCAATACCGGTAAAAAAGTTTCAACAGTGGCCACATTGGAGGTTAATTCAGTCAGAAATGTAATGAGTAAAGACACCGACAGAATAATAATGAATGGATGTACATCTTTGAGCCAGATCAGCTGATCCCCGAACCATTGGGAAAGACCGGATTCTTTAAATCCGCTTGCGAGTGCAAAACCGCCTCCAAAAAGTAAAATAATTTCCCAAGGAATACTTTCGGCAGTTTTCCAGTCCATAATAAATTTGCTATTTCCATTTTTGGAAGGAATCAGAAATAACAATACGGCAATACTTATGGCTACTGTTCCATCATTTAAGAATTTTGGGTTTTGAAAAATATTTGACCATCCCTTCAAGGCAATAAAACCAAAGTCCAAATCCGCTCTGGTAAACCACAGAACTGCCAGGAGTCCAAAAAGTACGGCAACGATACGCTGTTCTATGACCCAGGGGCCTAGCTCGTTATACTCTAATTGAATGTCTTTGGTGTCAATATTGGTCCAGGCATCAGATTTATTTCTTATAAATACCAAATATAAATACCCAAAACTGATGGTGAACAGGATCACTACGATTGGGAAGGCATAAAAGAACCAAGAAGCGAATGAGATCTCCGGTGCATCAGGGAAGTAAATGGTAAAAATTCGCGCAAAAGACAGGTTTGGCGGAGTGCCGACCAAGGTCGAAATACCTCCTATTGAGGCGCTGTAAGCCACTGCCAAAAGCAGGCCTGTAGAAAAAGATTTTGTGCCATTGTCAGGATTGATTTCCTCAAATTTTAGAATAATAGACATCAGTATAGGGACCATAAGCATGGTGGTGGCAGTGTTAGATATCCACATGGATAAAAAGGAAGTCGCCAACATAAAACCAAGCATGATTCTTGCCGGGCTGTTGCCGACGACCAATAGTAATTTTAAAGCGATCCTGCGATGGAGGTTCCACTTTTGCATGGCCAGGGCAAAGAGAAATCCGCCAAGAAATAAAAAAATGATATCATTGAAATAATTTGAAGCCACGACTTTTCCATTCATCACTCCAAGCATTGGAAAAAGTACGAATGGAAGCAAAGAAGTAACCGCCAGAGGAACGACCTCGGTAACCCACCACAGAGCCATTAACAGTGCTACTGCCAGGGTATAAGTGATTGCTGGATGATCTTTATCCAGTTCAACGAAGAACACAAGGTATAAGAACAGAACAGGTGCCGCCAGAAACACAATGTTTTTTATAGTTTGGCCCCTGGTATTATTCTTGTGATGAAACATAGTTTATTCTAAAACAGATAATTCAATCGAAGAAGATGTGAAAACTGTATGAGTTTGCGTTTTAAAATCGCTTTCTTTTGCTTTAAAAATATTGGGAACATAGGTTTGAGGATTCAGATCGATCAACGGAAACCAAGTACTCTGAACTTGAACCTGTAATTTATGACCTTTTTTAAAGGTGTGAAAAACATCCTGAAGTTTAATATTCACGGCTGTTTTTTGATTGGGAACAAAAGGTTCAGGTTTAGAAAAGCTGTTTCTGA
Organism: uncultured Flavobacteriaceae bacterium; assembly: GCA_905479625.1. Lineage (GTDB taxonomy): Bacteria > Bacteroidota > Bacteroidia > Flavobacteriales > Flavobacteriaceae > Lutimonas. The sequence goes on from CAJQNF010000083.1 coordinate 15,398, forward strand.
ATTTTCCACGCATCACTTCACTTCTGACCATCAAATGATAGTTGCTCATCTTTAAGTGACCTTGAAGATCTTCATTATTATTTTTTGTATCTGCCGGATGAACATCGATGACTTTGACGATCCAATCTGCATCTGTACCTGTGGTGGCCACCATTAGTTTGGCAAGAATGTCTCCTGCTAAAGTCAAGTCTTCTTCAAGAATTGGGGTTTCAAATACCAAAACGTCAGGTCTTCTCGCCGCAAATCTTTGGTCATCAGTCATGTATTTTCTTGGTGTAAATACCGTTTTGATATCTTCAGAATAGGGTACTGGTCTTTTTAGGTCACTAATGAATGAAATTTTTTGTTCAAGCCCTTTAGTGGTCGAAAGTTTTTGATTTTCAGATAAATACCATTCTTGTCTAGAAATATTTTCAGGTGGCCAACTGTCAAAAGTTTCCCAGATTTTTTTTCCGGAATCAAATACATAGGCCTCCGGAAGTCCTGAATTATCGTCACCTCCATCCTTTAAAAAGTGCTGGAAAAAGCGCGACTCAATCTCTTGTTGAAAAAAGTCAGAAATAGAATCACCAAAATAATAGTTACCTACAGTATTCCTTGTTTTCGACCTGGCCCAAGCACCGTGATCCCAGGGGCCGAATACCAGCGTGTTATAGTTATCCTTATTATTTGCTTCAATGGTTTTATAGGTTTCTAAAGGCCCGTATAAGTCTTCTGCATCAAACCAGCCGCCTACTACCATAGTAGCCACAGTAGGCTTGATATTTTTGAGGTGTTGTATGATGCCTTTCTTTTGCCACACACTGTCGTAATTGGGATGGTCAATGAGCTCTTGCCAAAAGAAATCATCAACAAGATTTTCTTTTTTTAAACCAGGATTATCAACACTTTCATATTGAAAATATTTGTTAAGATTGCTCAAGGGACCTGCATCCAAAAAAAACTGGTATTGATCTTCAGTATTCAGATCAGGTGTTTTATACCAGGCGGTGTCAATGGGTTGGTCTTTTGGCGTACCAAATACTGCGGTGGCTCTGAAATAACTCAATAAGTAAGCTCCGTTATGATGGAAGTCATCAAAAAAGAAATCACCTATACAGGCTTGAGGAGAAGCAGCTTTTAAAGCCGGGTGAGCGTCAATGGCAGAATAAGTGGCATAAAAACCGGGATAGGAGATGCCCCAGGTCCCGACATTACCATTGTTGTTTTCGACATTTTTAACAAGCCAATCAATGGTGTCATAGGTGTCAGAGCTTTCATCGATATCTTTATTGGACTGCTTATTTGGAATATACGCTCTCATATTATCATAAGTGCCTTCACTCATCCACCGACCTCTTACATCTTGATATACAACAATATATCCCTGCTTCATCATGTATTTATTAGGCGCTATTTTCGAAGGATATTCATTTGCTCCATAGGGTCTTGAGCTGTAAGGAGTTCTTTTTAAAAGTATAGGATATGGCTTTGATTTGTCTTTTGGAGAATATACAGTTGTATGCAGTTTCACACCGTCCCGCATCTCTATCGTAACCTCTTTTTTATCAAAATGATCTTGTACATAGGTGTCTTTGATAATTGAATCACCTGATTCATTTTTTGGGGTTTTATCGCATGAAGTAAAGGAAAGGCTGCCCATAAAGAGCAGTAGCATAAGGAGTAGTCTATTTTTCATTGAGCTGTTTAATTATACCTGTAAATCTACAAAAGAAATCTAAGTACAGGATTTTAAATAAAATTGAATTTTACATACTGTCATTAATCGTTAGCCTAAGGATAGCGTCTACATGTTACGTCGGTATTGCCCTCCAACTTCAAACAGTGCCGAAGTGATTTGTCCTAATGTGCAAACTTTAGTTGCTTCCATTAGTTTTTCAAAAATGTTTTCATTTTGTATGGCTGCCTCCCTAAGTTTTGCTATTTCTAGACTGGAAATTTCTTTATTAGCTGTATGCAATTTTTCTATGACTTCGATCTGATGTTGTTTTTCCACTTCTGTGGCACGAATTACTTCCTGAGGAAGTATTGTTGGAGATCCTTTGCTGTTCAAAAAAGTATTGACACCTATGATATCAATTTGGCCATTGTGCTTCATTTCTTCATAGTAAAGACTTTCTTCTTGTATTTTTGATCTTTGGTACATGGTTTCCATAGCACCTAGTACGCCTCCTCTTTCAGTGATCTTATCGAATTCCAAATACACGGCTTGCTCTACTAGATCAGTTAATTCTTCTATGATAAAGGAACCCTGCAGGGGGTTTTCATTTTTGGCCAGCCCAAGTTCCTTATTGATGATCAGTTGAATGGCCATAGCTCTTCTGACCGATTCTTCAGTAGGTGTGGTAATAGCTTCATCATAGGCATTGGTGTGCAAAGAGTTACAATTGTCATAGATGGCGTACAGTGCCTGTAAAGTTGTTCTGATATCATTAAAATCGATCTCTTGAGCATGTAAGGACCTTCCCGATGTCTGGATGTGGTATTTAAGCATCTGAGCCCTTTCATTCGCGCCGTATTTTAGTTTCATGGCTTTGGCCCATATTCTTCTGGCAACCCTTCCGATCACAGCATATTCAGGATCTATTCCATTTGAAAAGAAAAAGGATAGGTTAGGCCCGAATTTGTTGATGTCCATTCCTCTGCTGAGATAGTATTCCACATAGGTAAATCCGTTTGACAGGGTAAACGCTATTTGCGAAATAGGATTTGCGCCCGCTTCGGCAATATGGTACCCGGAAATCGATACAGAATAAAAATTTCTAATCAGGTTATCCGTAAAATATTCCTGAACGTCTCCCATCATTTTTAGGGCAAATTCTGTAGAAAAAATACAGGTATTTTGTGCCTGGTCTTCTTTTAGAATATCTGCTTGAACAGTACCCCTCACCTTAGACAAGGTATCTTGTTTTATGGTTTTATAAATTTCATCAGACAAAACTTCATCTCCCGAGACTCCGAGCAACATCAGTCCAAGCCCATTGTTGCCTTCAGGAAGTTCTCCCTGATAGGTAGGCCTGGAGACTCCTTTTTTCTTATAAATAGCCTCAATTTTGCCTTCAACTTCCTCTTGGAGGTCATTGTCAATAATGTATTTTTCGCATTCCTGATCTATAGCGGCATTCATAAAGAAACCGAGCAGCATGGGCGCGGGTCCATTGATGGTCATAGATACTGAGGTCATCGGATTGGTAAGTTCGAATCCTGAATACAGCTTTTTCGCATCATCAAGACAACAAACAGAAACTCCTGCGTTTCCTATTTTTCCATAGATATCAGGTCGGTGATGTGGGTCATGTCCGTATAGGGTAACCGAATCAAAAGCAGTTGAAAGCCGCTTCGCAGGCGAATTTAAACTGACATAGTGAAACCTTCTGTTGGTTCTTTCGGGGCCGCCTTCACCGGCAAACATTCTTGTAGGGTCTTCCCCAGTTCTTTTAAAAGGATAAATACCTGCAGTAAATGGAAATTCACCTGCCAGATTTTCTTGCAGGATCCATTGCAGTAAATCACCCCATGCCTTATATTTAGGTAAGGAGATCTTAGGGATTTTTAAATGAGACAGGGTAGTGGCATGTGTCTCTATTTCAATGACCTTGTTTCTTACTTTAAATTCATAGATCTCATTTTTATAAGCCTGTTTTTTAGCTTCAAAACCTATGATATGCTCCCAGTTATGAGGGGACAGGTTCATTTTAGCTGTCTCAAATTCAAGTAGTAATCGATCAATTAAGGATGTAGTCTCTCGATCTTTATCTTCATCCGAAGGGGAAATGCTCAGGCCATTTCTGTCGAGGCTGATATGCTTTTCTGAAAGACTTTGTAATGTAAGGTAGATGCCATATAATTTTTGAGCAAGTGCACTTTCATCTTTGGCCCATTGGTCATATTGAGTATTTGTATCAGAAATTTCCGATAGATATCTCACTCTTTTCGGAGGGATGATAAACAGTTTTTCACTCAGATCAGCACTTACTTCCATAGAGGATGCAAATGGCTTATCTGTGGTCTCATTTAGTTTGTCAATAATGTGTTTGTATAGATTATTAGTACCGGGATCGTTGAATTGAGAAGCGATAGTACCATAAACAGGCATGCTATCAACGGAGACATCCCAAAGCTGTTGGTTCCTCTGAAATTGCTTTTTAACATCTCTTAGTGCGTCAAGTCCTCCTTTTTTGTCAAATTTATTCAGGGCGATCACGTTGGCAAAATCCAACATATCGATTTTCTCCAACTGGGTCGCTGCTCCATATTCAGGCGTCATAACATAGAGAGAAAAATCAGAATGATCAAGAATTTCGGTATCAGACTGACCGATACCAGAAGTTTCCAGAACAATCAAGTCAAATGAGGCTGCTTTTAAAATTTTAACCGCTTCATTGACATGCTTTGACAAGGCAAGATTTGATTGACGTGTGGCCAAAGAACGCATATATACCCTGTCATTATTGACAGAATTCATCCTGATCCTATCACCGAGTAAGGCTCCTCCTGTTTTTCTTTTAGAGGGGTCAACTGAAATGATTCCTATTTTTTTCGATGGAAAATCGCTTAAAAATCTTCTCACAAGTTCATCGACTAAAGAAGACTTTCCTGCTCCTCCAGTTCCAGTAATCCCTAAAACAGGCGTATTATTTTCTTTATTATTGAGCTCCTTGAATTTACTTTGAAAATCTTGGGGATGGTTTTCTGCCAATGAAATAAGCCTGGCAATCACAGGGTTGTTATTTGCCTTTAGCTGCTTTTCAAGCTCACCTTTTTCATTAGGCAGGAGCGAAGGGTCGAAATCACAAAGTTCGATCATATCATTGATCATCCCTTGCAATCCCATATGTCTGCCATCATCGGGAGAATAGATTCTTGTGATTCCATAAGCCATAAGGTCATCGATCTCTTTAGGAAGGATAACACCGCCACCGCCACCAAAGATCCTGATATGAGACCCTCCTTTTTCCTGAAGCAAGTCATACATGTATTTGAAATACTCATTATGACCTCCCTGATATGAAGTCATCGCTATAGCATTAGCGTCTTCCTGAATGGCTGTATTGACTACCTCTTCAACACTTCGGTCATGGCCAAGATGGATTACCTCAACACCGGTGGACTGAATAATGCGCCTCATAATATTGATTGCCGCATCATGTCCGTCAAACAAGGACGCCGCAGTAACTATTCGTATTTTATTTTTCGGAATATATGGTTTAATCATCTTCATAAAAGGGTTCAATTTCTTTGTTGCAAGGTACTGATTTTAGAAAATAAATTGTAGACTGATCTGCTTTTGAATTATAAGATTGAAAAAAATAAAGCGTTTTTTGCTTTTGACTTAATTGCTTCTCCAAAAATAAGGCGTAAAAATTATCAATACTGTAAATAATTCTAACCTTCCGCAAAGCATTAACATGGAAGACCACCACTTTCCAAAAGGTGGCAGACTGGCGTAATTATTAACAGGACTTAGGTCCCCAAAAGCTGGTCCTACATTACCCAAAGAAGAGGCAGCTGCTCCTACTGAGGTCATGAAATCCATGCCTATAAAACTGAAAACCAGAGAGCCAACAGCAAAAACAATAAGGTATAAAATAAAGAAGGCCATGATGTTAAATACAATGCCTCGGGTCACTGTTTTGGTATTATAACGCACCGGAACAATGGCATTGGGATGCAGACTTCTTTTAAATTCCAGAAAACCGTTTTTGATCATGATGATATGCCTTACGATTTTCACACCACCGGCAGTAGATCCGGCGGAAGCTCCTAAAAACATCATGATTAAGAACATCACAGATAAGAACGGTGTCCAAATCGTAAAATCTGCCGAAACGAATCCTGTGGTTGTAACCACGGCGATTACCTGAAATAAAGCATGCCTGAAAGTGCTTTCCAATTTTCCAAATACCATCGGGTGGGCTATGGCCTGTATCTCTGTGGGATGAACAGAAACATTTGCATAAAAGTAAATCACCAGCGTAGTAATAATTGTAATACCGATAATAATGGTTGCATAATATTTAAATTCCTCATCCTTCCGATATCTGGAAAAATTACCCTTCACAGCAAAATAACTTAGTACAAAATTAGTTCCTGCGATAAACATAAAAAAGATGATGATATACTGAATCAGCGGCTGTTCATTCCAATGGGCCACACTGGCATTTTTTGTAGAAAACCCACCTGTAGATAAGGTACTCATAGCATGGTTTATCGCATCGAAATAGCCCATGCCTGCAAGTTTTAGGAGTATGGCTTCTGTTAGGGTAAGTCCAAAATAAAGAAACCATAATCTTTTTGCAGTGTCAGCAATCCTGGGATGTAACTTGTCTGAAGATGGTCCCGGCGCTTCAGCGGCAAACATTTGCATCCCACCAATGCCAAGCAGCGGAAGAATGGCTATGGCCAGAACGATGATCCCCATACCTCCAATCCAATGCGTGGTACTTCTCCAGAAGAGTATGCTTTTGGGCATGATCTCAATATTATTGATGATCGAAGCGCCTGTTGTGGTATACCCGGACATGGTTTCAAAAAAAGCATCAGTGAAGCCAGGAATTGCTCCTGAAAACATATAGGGAAGCGTACCTGATAGAGACATGGTGACCCAGCCTAGTGTTACCACCAGGTATCCCTCACGTTTTTTGATCTTTTTTTCAAATCCTTTGGTAACGAATCTGAGCAGCAGGCCTATGATAAGAGTCACACTTCCTGCTAATAGAATAGCATTGAGAGCTCCATCATCAAAATACCAGCTTACCACGGCAGATATAAGCATAAATCCTCCATTGAACAGGAGCAGAATACCCATGAGCTGCAGAATGATCTTAAAATTGAATTTTTTCATCTAAGGATCAGTTAAAGAATCGCTCAACTTTGGAAATAGTTTTTGGAAAACAACAGATAACTACCTTATCATCTTCCTGTATTTTAAAATCTCCAAGGGCAATAATACCTGTATTATCTCTTATGACGCCTCCGATAATTGCATTTCTGGGAAATTTAAGGTCCTTGATACTTTTTTTGGTAATTTTGGAGCCTTCATGCGCCTGAAATTCAATAATTTCGGCATTTACATCATTTAGAATAGTCATTTCCAAGACATCTCCTTTTCTGATATATCTGAAAATACTATTGGCAGCCAGCAGTTTTTTATTGATCAAAGTATCGATCCCAATATTCTTGCTAAGGCTAAAATAGTCTACATTCTGAACCAGCGCAACAGTTCGTTTGACACCTTTGGATTGTGCCATCAGGCAAGACATGATATTGGTTTCAGATCTTCCGGTAACGGCTACTACTGCATCCATTTCTGACACATTTTCTTCTTCCAGTAATTCGACATCTCTTGCGTCACCATAGATAACCATGGCATTGGGAAGTTCCTCGGCCAATTCTATGGCACGTTTTTTATGGTATTCTATCAATTTGATATTAAGGCCCTTTCCGCAAAGATCTCTAGCTGTCTTTTCGCCTATTTTACTTCCGCCCAGGATCATTACATTTTTGATCGGTTTATTTTCTTTAGCAGACAAACGATTTAACTCATCAACTCCTTTTTCAAGGGTTATAAAATATACCTGATCTCCCACTTGGAATATGGTATCTCCACGAGGAATTATAGTATCTTCAGTATTCTTCCTTTTAATTGCAATAGGCATAAAATTGATCCCTGCATATATTCCTGCTGCTTCTTTAACGGATTTGCCAACAACGGGTGCCCATCTGGAAAGTATCATGGCCACCATGGTTAGTTTACCACCCTCAAACTCATGAGTTTCGTTAAAAGTTACTTTTTTAAGAAGTAACTTAATCTCACTTGTGGCAAGTTCTTCTGTTGAGATCAGCTCATCAATGCCCAATTCTGCAAAATTGATTTTCTCTTTATTATCAGTAAATTCAGAATTGCTGATTCTGGCAATCGTTTTTTTGGCGCCAAGTTTTTTGGAGATGACACAAGCTGTGATGTTCGTTGTTTCTGAAGAGGTTACAGCAATAAAAAGATCAGAATTTTCAATATGGGCATCTTTTAAAGCCTGAATTGAAGTAGCATCTTGTTGCAGGGTCTTGATATCTAATTTGGTATCAGCGTAAAGTAATCTGTCTTTATCCTTATCGATAAGAATGATCTCATGCGATTCGTAGGAAAGAAGTTTAGATAAGTGAAATCCAACCTCTCCTGCACCTGCAATAATTATTTTCATTTAGATTTTATTGATTGAACTTTTCAATAAACAGAACAAACGACTTGAAATTCATAATATTGAATATGCAAATGTATTATATTTCTTTTATATCAATAGGTTGATCTTGGTACAAAAATGACATAAAAGGAGAAAAAGAGATGATCATAAAAGAATGGAATGAAGAAGATCGCCCACGGGAGAAATTATTTTTTAAAGGACGTATGGCGCTTTCAGAAGCCGAGTTACTGGCAATTTTGATAGGATCAGGAAATAAAAGGGATTCTGCTTTGGGAATATCCAGAAAGGTTCTATCTGAAACTGGTCATAACCTCACTGTTCTGTCTCGTATTAGTATAAAGAATCTGATGATGATAAGAGGCATAGGAAAGGCCAAAGCGGCTGTTATCATTGCGGCACTGGAATTGGGAAGACGTCGCAGAACCGAAAATGTCATTGAAAAGATGAAACTAAGCAGTTCCGGATCCGTGTTTGATTTGATGCAACCATTAATTGGAGAACTAGACCATGAAGAATTTTGGATATTGTTACTCAATAATGCGAATAAAATGAAATTCAAATGGAGACTTAGTGTAGGTGGGATTACTGCCACCCTTGTAGATGTTCGCCTTATTTATAAAAAGGCGCTGGAACACGGAGCCACAAGTATTATTCTTTGTCATAACCATCCTTCTGGTAATCTGCAGCCGAGCCAATCAGATATCATGTTGACCAAAAAAGTGATAAAAGGAGGAGGTATCCTGGATATTAAAGTACTAGACCATATCATTGTTACCGAATGCGCCTATTACAGTTTTGCAGATGAGGGTAATCTATAAATGAGCTACTTCTGATTCTAAAATTTGTCTTGTAGTTTCTTTTCAATAAAGAGATTTTATAATACGCTTTTTAAAGTTTACATTTGGGTTGTCAAACTCACTGAACATGCTGTTAGTATATACCCATAAGATTACACCAAGGTTAACATATACCTTCAGACATATATTTGTGCGAATCCTGCAAATTGAGGTCAATTTCACTACAAAAATTGAAGAATTCATCACACATGAAGGCCTGAAGTTGTCCTATACAAAACAACCATTAGGAAGCGAATTATTCATAAAATGTAGTGAGCTTTTATTTACGCAAGGAATAGACTATTTAGATATCAATATAGTGAGTTGGGAAGAGGTTCCTTGTTTTTTTCAGACGAATTTCTCAGCCGAGGTTCCCTGTGATCTTTTCGCAGCTAGTTTTTATCTGATCAGTCGTTATGAAGAATACCTGCCTCATGTAAAAGATCAGTTTGAACGTTTTCCTGCCTCAGAAAGTTTAGCCTATCAGCATAAATTTTTGGATAAACCAATGATTGATATTTGGGCCTATAAATTCAGAGACCTTTTAATCTCTCATTTTGAAAGCTTCAGGGATGAACTCAATAATAAAAAAAGAAAATTCAATTATATTTCGACTATTGATATAGATAACGCCTATCAATTCAAGCATAAAGGATTTACGCGAAGTGTAGGGGGTATTTTTAAAGACCTTAGCCAATTTAACATACGGAATGTTTGGTTGCGTTTTCTTGTAGTCTTTGGTATCAGAAGGGATCCTTTTGATATGTATAAAAGGTTATTGTTATTGAAGAAAAAGTATGGCATTAAAACTATATTTTTCTTTTTACTTGGAGATTACAGTACGTTTGATAAGAATATTTCACATGGAAACACAAATTATAAATTGCTGATTAAAAACATAGCAGATTATGCTGAAGTAGGAATTCATCCGTCCTATTTTAGTATGAAAAATGAGTTGAAAACCAAAAAGGAGAAAGGAATCCTTGAAAGCATTGTGAATTTTCCAATTACACGTTCAAGACAACATTATTTGAGGATTGAACTGCCAGAAACCTATCAGAATCTGGTCGATCTAGAAATTAAGGAGGAATATTCGATGGGATATGCCTCTCACTATGGTTTTAGGGCAAGTACTTGTACCCCTTTTTATTTTTATGACCTTGATTTTGAAATTCAAACGCCTCTGAAAGCCTTTCCTTTTGCTGTGATGGATTCAACATTAAAAGATTATTTAAATTTTACACCCAAAAGAGCTTTCAATACCATATTAAAATTAGCTAAAGAGGTGAAAAAAGTAGATGGTACCCTGATCACAATTTTCCATAATGAATCGGTTAGTGGTTCAGGCAAATGGAGAGGCTGGGGGAGGTTATACGAAAGTCTATTGATCGAATTAAATAAAGTGTTGTGATCTTTGGATGCATGACTTTGTCAAATAATTCCTTTTTAAGCGTTTATACTGTTTTCCTTTTATGATCACCTATGTTCCATATCACAAAATTGACAGAATAAAATATGACTATTGCATTCGTCATTCCAGAGAATACAGGGTATATGCTTTTAGCTGGTATCTTGACTGTGTTTCAGACCGCTGGGACCTGATCATAGCGGGAGATTATGAATCGGTCATGCCGCTTCCCCTGAAAACCAAATATGGAATGCCTTATATACACACACCTGCATGGGTGCAACAATTAGGACTGTTTTCTTTAAATGAAACTTCTGAAAAAACTCAGAACGAATTTTTGACATATATGTCCAAAAAATTTCTTTGGATTGATTATCATTTGCATTCGGGACATAAAAAAACTTTGGAATCGGTTCAGGTCAAAAGGAATTATTTGCTTCCCCTGCAGGGAGAAATAGAAAAAATTCAGCATCATTATAATAAGAACAGGAAAAGAATTTCAAGAAAGTCATTTGACGATTTTGTGCTCGATAAAAAAGGAGATATCGAGGTTTTTATTGAAAATTATAAAAATCAATATAAACCCTACGCTATTTCTGAGGATTCTATTGATCGTTTAAAATGTCTTTGTGTTAAGAATAAATCCAAGGTATACATTTGGAATGTGTTCCAAGACAAGAAGTTTTTGGCCGGATTGGTTTGGCTAAAAGATGATCATAGAATTACTTATCTGGCTCCTCTTGCTGATGAAAGGGCCAAAGAACTTCATATTCCTACCTACTTGATCAATGAATTGATCAATGATTTTCAAGGACAGAATTTGTTATTGGATTTTGAAGGATCGATGGTAGCAGGAGTAGAAAATTTCTATCAGAGTTTTGGTGCCCATGCAGAATCTTATTACTATTTTAAAAAGAGATTCATCAACTATGCCTAACCCGACTCGTATTTGTTTTTTGGCTGACCGGCATGATTTGTATGACGATCGTATTTATTGGAAAATGGCAGTTCCTCTTGTTAAAAAGGGATTCCAAGTTCATTATGTTCTTATCGGGTCAAAGGCTGAATCAGGCACTACTTCAGAAGGAGTGCATTTTAAGATGCTAAAACTCAAAACGTTTTCAGAAAACCGATTTTTAAACTTCTTTATAAAAAGATTAAATCCGGACAATAATTATAGTTTAATGCTTAGGGAAGCTAGGTCTATTCATGCAGACATCTATCATTTCCATGATCTATGGATCAACAGAATAGGCCCTAAACTCAAGCAATTTTCGCATAAGCCGGTTGTTTTTTACGATGCCAGGGAGCCTTATGCAGAGGATTATCTTTCATACGTTACATCCCCATTTCCTTTTCTGATTCAATTGTTTGCATGGTGGGTGAATCAATGGGAAAAGAAACAGGCCAAAAAATATGACCTTGTCATTGCCAATGAACTTACGGTGCAGCAAAATTTTGCCCAAGTGATAGGAGAGGAGCGATCTGTAGTGCTGTATAATTATACTGATCTGATGGATGAAACAGATCCTGTTCCGTTTAACGAAAAAACATACGACCTGATTTACTGTGGTGCAGTCACAAGGTTAAGAGGAGCCTTTGATATAATGAAAGCCGTAAACAGCCTTAAAGAAGTACTCCCTAAGATCAAAGTCTTGCTTATGGGAAACTATTATCCCTTATCTCTAAAAGATGAACTTCAAGATTTTATTGATAAAAACAACCTGAATGATCTCGTTGAACTGAAGAATGCCGTTCCTTATAAAGAAGTAGCCCAATATTATCATCTAAGCAAAATCGGATTGGTGCTTTTGCAAAAAGTAAAAACTTTCGAGATCAGTATGCCTATTAAGATTTTTGAATATATGGCGTTTGGTTTACCGATTATCGGAAGTGATTTTGGCCATATGAGAGATTATATACAAAAGGAAAAGTGTGGAATTACTGTCGCACCTGATGATACCAAAGCCATAGCAGATGCGATTTTATTGTTAATGACAAATCATGATCTGTATAACAAGTATAGTGAGAATGGTCGACGGGCTGCTTTAACCAAATACAAGTGGGAATTTGAATTTAACAAGTTGCTGGCGTATTATAAAAAAGCTTTGGATGAACGGTGATCAAACACATATCAAATCAACCTTTAGGAAAGATTTCTTTTGGTATTTTTTAGGGTCCATGCTTCCCATGTTTATGGGGTTTATCAAAACACCTGTTTTTACCAGACATTTTGATACCGAAGCTTTTGGTCAGCTGGGGATCGTGAGTATTTCATTTTCATTTTTAGGGATGATGCTTTTTTCATGGATAAGCTCTTGCCTGTGGCGCTATTACAGCAGTTATAAAACTTCTGGAGGATTGACCATTCTTTATACAAACCTACTTTTTTTGTTTACAATTTCATTGATGCTGTTAGGTTTAATTACTGCATTATGGCATATGGAGTCTGATACAGACCTGATCAAGGAATTGATTTTCTACTCATTTTTGCAATTGATTTTTAATCAATTGTTTCTTGCTTATATGGTAGTGATACGACTAAATGGTAAATCGAAGTATTATACAATTTTTCAGGCTGTAAGGGCTTTGATGAGCCTGTCACTTGTTTTGATTTTAGTGTTCTATTTTGATCTAGGGATTAGCGCCTTGGTGAGTAGTTTGGTTTTGGTTGATCTGAGTTCTCTCATACTTTTGGCTCTGGTAAATCCTGCAGAAATAGAATTTCGTTTGAGTCAAATCAACAAACCTGCTTTAAAGGAGTTGCTGCAATATGGTAGTTTGGGGTTTATTTTGAATATCAGCCTTTTAAGTGTTTCATATAGCGATCGTTATGTCATTGCCCTATATTTCGATTTGGAGCAGGTAGGTATTTATGATCAGGTTTCGAAAATTTCTCAATTATCAATAATGGCTTTGATCACAGTATATTTTAATACGATAAACCCAGCCTTATTAAAGGTGCTTGATTCGGATTTTAAAGGCTCGATAGCCAAGACGCAAAATTATTTATATCCGTTTATATTGATTGGGGTCCCGATTGTTGTCTACTTGAGTATTTTCTCTGAGGAAATAGCAGGGATCTTGTTGGGAATAAATTTCAGACAAGGATATGTCATGATGCCTTATATTTTTATGGCCACTTATTTACATGGTGTCTCCAATTTTTTCGAATTAAGATTGAAGTTTTCGAATCAACTGAAATGGCTTGGCAGTATTGCTGTTATCACAGCCCTATTGAATATGGTGCTAAATTTGATTTTTGTGGCCAAGTTTGGTTACCAATGGGCTGCTTATACCACCTTGATCTCATATTTATTTATGGTGCTGCTATTTTATTTTCGCGATAAAGAGGTTTTGAAACTAACGCGTGAAAAAAGAGCTGTACTAGTAAAAATGTTCCTGTTATTAACAGGTCAATACCTGATATTTGCCATATTCGTTGATAAAATGGATCTGCAAAGGGAATTTAGAATTACTATAGGGCTTATATTTGCCCTGACGTATTTTCTTTATTTCAAAAAGTCTATTATAAAGTTAAAAATACCTGTAAACTGAAACTAAATGAACATCAAGCATATTTTTTTCGACCTTGACCATACTTTATGGGATTTTGAAACAAATTCAAACAAGACCTTTTCCTACATATTTGAAAGGAATAATCTTCAGGTTAATTTTAATGATTTTATGGAAGTCTATCAGCCCATTAATTTTCGTTATTGGAAACTTTTTCGCGAGGACAAAGTGAGTAAAGCTGACCTTCGCTATGGCCGGTTAAGAGAGGCCTTTGATGCCATTGGGTTTGACACTGATGACGAAATGATACATGTGCTCTCTGAAGAATATATCACTTATCTGGCAGATCATAATGCTTTGTTCGAGAATGCCCTTCACGTACTTGATTATTTAAAACCTCAGTACAGTATGCATATCATCACCAACGGCTTTGAAGAAGTACAACACAGAAAATTGCAAAATTCTAATTTGTTACCTTTTTTTGATCAGGTGATTACGTCAGAAAAAGTGGGGGTTAAAAAACCGAACCCTGCAATATTTGAATATGCCATGGAACTCACAGGTGCTGGAGCTCATGAAAGCGTGATGATTGGTGATAATTTTGAAGCGGATATACTTGGGGCGATCAATGTGGGTATGCAGGCAATATTTTGTAAATTCAATGGTGAAATAGCAACAAAAGAGGTACCCACGGTTGATAATCTCATTGAATTGAAAAACTTTCTTTAAAAAAATTATTTAATTATTTGAGATAACAAAACAAGTGTTTTGTCAATGTCAGAAATAGCATGACTGAAAAATAAATTCATGATGTGAATATAATGTTAATATCTGTTTCTTAACGTTTAGATACTTAAAAGATGGTTCAACAACTGAAGGTATTATTGAATATTGCTCAATTTCTTGTCGGCTAAAGCAACTTATACGGTCGATAAATTTTCTTATTACAACATTGGAGTTGGAATTTCTGCTCATATTAAAAGTTTTAATATTTATGCAACTGCCGATAATTTAGTAGCTTTAGCCTCAATTAAAAAC
>CAJQNF010000084.1 GCA_905479625.1 uncultured Flavobacteriaceae bacterium
TCAGGATTGTTGTTAGGATCCCTCATTTCATCCCCACTGATAAGTCTATAAGCCCCTTCCTCACCAAAAGAAGCCTTTAGTTTTGATAAGGCGTATTCATTAATTGTGCTGCTACCTGTAAGGGCCAGTAAAAAGCCCATATCGTTCAATTCTATATTTTCAAAGATTTCATCTCCATAAATATCACATTCAATGGCCTCCAATCCTTCTTCTTTGGCTGTCGCGATATTATTTCGATTACTATCTATCAATACAACTCTTCGATTGTTATTTTTTAAATAAGTAGCTATAAGCCTGGAAGGTCCGGAGGAACCAACGATCAATATACCTTCAGATTTCTTTAATATGACGCGAGTCAATATAGCCACTATTCGAGCAGTGGTAGCATTCAGTAAAACGGTTCCCATAACGATCATAAATACCAATGGGGTAATATAGTTGGCATTTGGAACTCCTTGCATCGTAAGTTTTAATCCAAATAATGAGGCAATACCAGCCGCTACAATACCTCTGGGCCCCACCCAACTAATAAATATTTTTTCATTCCTCCCGAGAGAACTTTTTCTGCTGCTGAGAAATACACCAAGTGGCCTGACAATCAACACCACACAACCAAAGAGGATCAATGAATTCCAGTTATAGATCAATTCAAGATCGGTTAGATTGATATTCGCAGAGAGCAGAATAAACAGTATTGATATCAAAAGAATGCTTATGGTTTCTTTAAAATATAGTACATCTTTCAAGGCACTTATTTTCATGTTTCCCAATACCATTCCCATGATTACCACAGCAAGTAGACCGCTTTCGTGGGCAAAAAGATCGGAAAGCACAAATACGGTCAATACAAGTGCAAGGGAGACAACGTTCAATAAATAATGTGGAATCCAGCGCTGTTTTAAAGCAGTGGCAAAAGCATAAGCTGAAGTAAAACCTATAGAGAATCCAATAATTATAATTTTCCCAAATTCTATCAATGTTTCTTTTGTGTATTCTGTTCCATGATCACCTGTAAGGCTTATAAATTCGAAAACAAGTACAGCGACCAGAGCACCAATCGGATCGATAAGAATACCTTCCCATTTTAATATAGTTGAGATATCTTTTTTCAAAGGAAGATTCCTAAGAATTGGCGTAATCACTGTAGGGCCAGTCACAATGATCAATGAAGAGAATAAAAAGGAGAGAGACCAATTAAGTCCTATGATAAAATGAGCGGCGATTCCTGCCGTAATCATGGTAACAAGAGCACCAACTGTAATGAGTTTGTAAATTACGGGTCCTACACTTTTAATTTCATCTTTTTTTAGCGTAAGGCCACCTTCAAAAAGAATCAAGGCAATGGCCAAGGACACAAAATTAAAAAGACTTTCTCCAGGAAACAATCCATGATTGCCATTCCAAACGGGTTCAATCCACTTATTTCCATCATCCGAAAACATAGTAGAAAAAGGACCAACGAACAGTCCTATAATAATGAGAGGCAGGATGGCAGGAATTTTGAATTTCCAAGCTACCCACTGGGCAAGTATTCCCAGGATAATAATACCAGCAAGTTCGAGCATATTAAATTTTATTGATCGCTTAAAAATACTATTTTTATCCGATTCGTTATCGTATTGATTCAAACAAGAAAAATATTATATGATAATTACTTATAAATAGATCAATGAAATGATCAACAAATTTAAAAATATATGAAATTTGAATTGTGTACCGATACCGTTGAAGGAGCTATAATTGCTGATCAATTTGGGTTTGAAAGTATAGAGTTATGTGCGGCACTTTCTGTAGGTGGATTAACACCTAATTTTGGATTGATCAAACAATGCGTGGATCGCTCAAAAGTGCAGGTTCATGTAATGATAAGGCACAACGAAGGAGGGTTTCAGGTGACAAGTGATGACCTGATTCTTATGCGTCTGGATATTCAGGCGGCAAAAAAAGCAGGCGCTCATGGAGTCGTTTTCGGAATTCTTGATGATCGTAATGAAGTTGCTGAGACAAATAAGGATATGGTTCAATTTGCCAAAGAATTAGGGTTAAAGACCACATTCCACCGAGCCTTTGATTTTGTGCCTGATTTCAGGGCAGCTATGCAGAAGGTGGACGCTTTTGGCTTTGATCGTTTATTAACATCAGGGCTTCAGCCAAAGGCAGAAAAAGGCATTGCCCTCATTGCAGAAATACAACAGAATTATGGGCATAAAATCCAGGTCATTGCCGGAAGTGGTATAGATGTTGGAAATGCCTTGAAATTTTCAGGCTCAGGTATTCAATACCTTCATTTTACGGCGAGAAAACCGAACAGTGACATTGTTCAGATGGGGATGGGACAGCGGATGGTCACAGATATTGAAAAGATCCAACAAATCATAAACCTTCCGTTTCATTACATTAATTAGACCCTTCAGGTCTAAAAAATCTGGTCATCATTTTTTGAATAAATCAAATGGCTGTTATTATCTGACTAAATTTCATCCTGATCACACAATAATGCTGGTTCCTTTGGATGAAATATTTTTATGTTCGTCAAAGATAAAGTCAATTCGCCCCATATTGACTCCCCAACATCCCACTTGATTGACCAATAAATTTTGATCATCTAGATTTCTAACAACAGTGGGTTTTTTTAAAAAGGTATGGGTATGCCCACCGATAATAAGATCAATATTTTTGGTGTTTTTTGCCAGGTTAAGATCACAGATATAATCTGGGGTCCTTTTATAAAAATAGCCGAGATGAGAAAGACAAATGACCAGGTCACAATGTTGTTCATTTTTTAAAATGTTGGTCATGTCCTGGGCAATTTCAATAGGATCGAGATAGACCGTTTCTTTATACAGCATTGGGTCCACGAGTCCGTCAAGTTTGATGCCAATGCCAAATACCCCAATTTTAAGACCATCTACATGGTAAATTTTATAGGGTTTGGTTTTACCGTTAAGAACTGTATTTTTGAAATCGTAGTTCGCAATGAGAAAATCAAAACTGGCGTGAGGTAGTTTGTTTTCAAGGCCATCAATACTATTGTCAAAATCATGATTTCCAATTGTAGCAGCGTCGTATCCCAGTTTGCTCATCATTTTAAACTCTACTTCTCCACCGAAATAATTAAAATAAGGCGTACCCTGAAAAATATCACCCGCATCAAATAATAGCGTATTTGGATTCTCTGATCGAACACTTTGTATCAGAGAAGCCCTTCTGGCTACCCCTCCAATGTTTGGATACTTATCATGACCCTTTGAAAACACTTCTATATGGCTGTGTACATCATTGGTATGAAGAATGGTGATCTTTTTCTCTGTCTCATGCTCGCAAGAGGTCAATGGCAGCCCTCCTAAACCGATCAGAGATCCAGTTGCGATTGAATTTTTTATAAACTTTCTTCTTTCCATTTAATTGATTTTAGAAAATCTGTTGTCCAAGGAGCTATGCAAAGTATCTAACTTTCTGAGATGATCAATAAGTGCGTCCCTTACTTTATAATCGCTGACAAACAAATCAAGTGGCTGGGTAAAAAAAGACATGTTATCACCTCCGTGTTGTAAATAGTCATGAGTGAGCACCCAATAGCTCTTTTCAGGGTCAAATGTTTTTTCCTGAATTTTAATTTTCGACAAGTCTTCACCCTTTAATTCAAGTTGGAGACCAGCTATAGGATGTGCTTGTTTTCTTTTTGCCAAATAAGCGAAAAGTTCGTTTGCCATGCTGCCAGATAGATGGGTCACAACCAACTTATTTTCAAATGGCATGAGTTTGAAGATTTGTTCTACGGTCACTTTGCCTTTAGGAATGGCAGTTCTAATACCTCCGTAATTAAATAAAGCAAAGTCTATATGATGACCAGTTTTATTAAAAAAAATACTGTCTGCACTTTTAAGGCAAACGTCAGCATAAAAGTTCCCAAGAGAACTTTCGAGTTCTGATTCACCTCTTGACAGATCTCTCGGATTGTAGCAGAGTACTTCATTAATCTTATTTTGTAACTCATCATGATAGGGCCTTATATCGTTAAGTATATCCTGATCAGGCAAGAGATCATCATTGATTTCAATTTGTTGGCCACGGATCATTTTCAGCTCCGTGTTTTTTTCTTTACAGGAAACGGTTATTTTGTTTAATAATGAGGAAATCAAAATTAATACTATAATTTTATATAGTTTTGTGTGCATAATTCTGGTGAATGGGAATATTGAATTTAAAGAATACAACTGCCAACAAATTTATAAAAAACGAACTGAAAGCTGACAGTTCCGACAAGGAATTTGAGGTGAAGATTATAAAACGAGTTGGCGTGCTGGCAGAATTGTCTTTAATTCAAACCTATGATTTCACCAAGCGCTTAAGTAAAGGATTGAATTTGGAGCCAGAAGACTTAAAAGTTTGTTTGTTCGATCAGGCTGGTAAAGATACTGCGCCTGAGTTTTATCAGTATTGTAGTGAAAAAGATTTTGGATTATTTGGCAAAATAAAGTCAGAGGCGCTTAATAAGTTTGTGAGTAGAGATTTTGATCTTTTGGTCAATTACTGTGATCCGAAGCTATTGTTCCCTAAGGTGATCATGTTGAGATCAGCTGCGAAAATGAGGGCAGGATTTGAAAATGAGGTAAATTTTTTTAACGATATCGCTATAAATGTACCAGGTAATGATATCGATGGATTCAATAGGGAATTGATCAAGTATTTACAAATACTTAAGCTAATCAAGTAAATTAAGAATAATTATCATTAGAAAATGGAACAATTCAGAGGAACAGGGGTGGCATTGATAACACCTTTTACTTCAAAGGACAAGGTAGATTTTGAAGCTTTGGAAAAACTGGTACACTACCAGGTAGATAATGGCGTCGATTATTTGGTGGTTTTGGGTACCACAGGAGAAACAGCTACGCTAACCAAGGAAGAAAAGGACCAGGTAAAAGCTAAGGTTCTTGAGGTAAATGATGGCAGGCTTCCAGTTGTGCTCGGACTCGGTGGGAATAATACCCAAAGTTTGGTAGAGGAGTTGAACCAGAATAACTTCGAAGGGTTTTCAGCGATTTTATCCGTTTCACCTTATTATAACAAACCATCTCAGGAAGGCATATACCAACATTATAAAATGTTTGCGGAAGCAAGTCCTTTACCTGTGATCCTATATAATGTGCCACCGCGCACCGGAAGTAACATAACCCCGGCAACAGTTATTCGTCTGGCGAATGATTGCAAAAATATTATTGGTGTTAAAGAAGCTGCTGGTGATTTTGAACAGGTTCTTGAATTGATCAAGAAAAAGCCTGATGATTTTCTTGTGATCTCGGGTGAGGATAAGCTCGCGTTGCCTTTGGTCTTGGCTGGAGGAGCAGGGGTTATTTCAGTGATTGGACAAGGGTTACCAGCTGCCTTTAGTGAAATGATAAGGTTGGGTCAGAGAAGCGCATCTGATGAAGCGTTTGATATGTACTATGGATTGTCAGAAAGCATAGATTTGATCTTTTCTGAAGGTAATCCATCAGGGATCAAAAGCATGCTAAATTCACTTGGAATTTCAGAGACTTTTGTGAGATTACCATTAGTACCTGCAACACAAGAATTACAACAAAAAATTAATACCTTTGTAGCTCGTTTTAAAAACTAAAAAATGGTTTCAGATATTATTCAAAAAGCATTAAATCACCAGATTCAGATTGAAGCTGAATCTTCACAGATATACCTTGCAATGGCTTCTTGGGCTGAGGTTCAGGGCTTTGAGGGAGTTGCATCATTTATGTATGCGCATTCAGATGAAGAAAGAATGCACATGTTAAAGCTTGTAAAATTCGTAAATGAAAGAGGTGGTCATGCGAAGGTTAGCGCGCTTGAAAAACCACCGATGTCATTCGGATCATTTAAGGAAATGTTTCAGAGTCTTTTTGACCATGAAGTAATGGTCTCACAAAAGATCAATGATTTGGTTGATATCACGCTCAAGGAAAAAGATTATGCAACGCATAATTTCCTTCAATGGTATGTGGCTGAACAGATTGAAGAAGAAGCACTTGCAAGAAATATTCTTGACAAGATCAATTTGATTGGAGACGATAAAGGGGGCTTATATCTTTTTGATAATGATGTAAAACTTCTTGTTACCAACGAGGCTCCTGAATAGAAAACTTAGTTATCCAACTTTGCTTTAGAATTAAATTACTAAGAATCAGATGTTTATTATTTGGTCCTTTGAGTGATTTAATAGAAAAATATTTTTTCTAATTCCGTTTTAAAAGAGTAATTTTGCCAGATGCAAAAAATGAAGAAGTTAGCTTTTGTTTTAATACTCACTGTATTGCTTGGTTCTTGTGGTGAATACCAGAATGTTCTGAACAAAGGAAAGAATACTGAAAGGTATCAGCTAGCGGTGGACATGTATGAAAAGGAAGATTATAAAAAGGCCATTACTTTGTTTGAGAAGATCATGGGTCCTTATGCCAATAAGCCGCAAATGGAAAGAATTCAATTTATGATCTCTGACTGCTATTTTAAGACAGAGAATTATACAATGGCTTCTTATTATTTTACCAAATTCATTACAAATTATCCGGAGAGCTCAAAGGTTCAGGAGGCTGCCTATTTTAGTGCAAAAAGTTATTATTTGGCTGCACCAAAATATAGCAGGGATCAGGAGGATACCTATAAAGCCTTATCGGCTTATCAGGATTTTATTGATCGATATCCACAGTCTGAATTAATAGAAGAGGCCAATAAGGATTATGCAGAGTTGAATAGAAAGTTGCAGTTCAAGGATTTTGAAGTGGCAAGACAGTATTTCCATACAGCAAGGTATAAAGCAGCCATACAGGCTTTTGAAACTTTTAACGAAGACCATTTGGGGTCGGAATTTAAGGAGGAATCTTATTACTATAGCTTCAAATCAGCTTATGAGTTGGGTATGAAGAGTATATTGAGTAAAAAGGAAGAAAGAATATCTGAGGCATTATTGTCTCATAAAAAGTTTCAAAAAACATTTCCTGAATCTGAAAAGCTGAAGGAGGTAGATGCATTAGGAGTAAAACTCCAGGATGAATTGATCAAAACTAAAGAATTATTAGCTACAATATCACAAAAATAATTAACTGATGAAAGATTACAAAAACACAGGAGCTCCAGAGAGTACAATTACTTTTGACAAAGTTAAGATTGAAGCTCCAACAGATAACATATATAAGGCAATAGCCGTTATGTCGAAGAGAGCATCACAGGTTAATGAAGATTTGAAAAGTGAACTAATTGACAAATTAGAGGAATTTGCAACCTTTAACGATAGCCTTGAAGAAGTATTCGAAAATAAAGAGCAAATTGAAGTATCTCGTTTTTATGAAAGACTTCCAAAACCTACTTCCATAGCAGTTCAGGAATGGTTAAATGATGAAATTTACTACAGAACTCCAGATACAGATAACGATAATATAGAATAATGATGTCTGTTTTAAGCGGTAAGAAAATTCTTCTCGGCATTACAGCGGGAATCGCTGCTTATAAAACCTCCTATCTTGTAAGGCATTTTATTAAGGCAGGAGCGGAAGTGAAAGTCGTGATGACTCCGGCTGCAAAAGATTTTGTCACACCGCTTACTTTATCAACCTTATCTAAGAATCCAGTTCAATCTACATTTTATGATAAAAGTGAAGAAAATGAACTTTGGAACAACCACGTGGATTTGGCCCTTTGGGCTGATTTGATGGTAATAGCGCCGTTAACAGCCAATACGTTGGCTAAAATGTCGGAAGGCATTTGTGATAATTTACTTCTAGCAACTTACTTATCCGCTAAATCGACCGTTTACTTTGCACCGGCTATGGACCTGGATATGTACCAACACGAAACCACGGCAGGTAACATTAGTACATTGGAGAAAAGAGGAAATGTGTTTATCCCTCCTTCATTTGGAGAGCTGGCAAGTGGTCTTGAAGGGGAAGGAAGAATGGCTGAACCTGAAGAAATTCTCACCTTTATTGAAAATCATTTGGCGGAAAGTTTACCGCTTCGTGGAAAAAATGTTTTGATTACTGCGGGGCCTACTTATGAAGCCATTGATCCTGTTCGTTTTGTCGGAAATCACTCTTCCGGAAAAATGGGTTTTGCCTTAGCGGAGGAAGCTGCTGGGTTAGGAGCCACTGTTACACTTATTTCGGGGCCCAGTCATGAAAAAATTGAAAAAAACGGTATTCATAGAATTAATGTTATAAGTGCTGAGCAAATGTATCAGTCAACGCACCAATATATACAGGATATGGATATAGCGATCTTCTCCGCTGCTGTTTCAGATTTTACGCCAAAAGTTGTATCTTCTCAGAAAATAAAGAAAAAGAGCGATCATATGGTGGTCGAATTAGTGCCTACCAAAGATATACTGGCTTCTGTCGGAGCTTTAAAAAAAGAACAATATTTGGTTGGGTTTGCTTTGGAAACCGAAAATGAATTGGAGAATGCGAAGCTGAAGATCACAAAGAAAAATCTTGACCTTATTGTTTTGAATTCATTAAAGGATAAAGGAGCAGGGTTTGGATTAGATTCCAACAAGATCACACTTATTGACAAAAAGGGAAAAGTTCAGGAATTTGAACTCAAGAGTAAGAAAGAAGTGGCAACTGATGTTTTTGCTGAGATTTTAAAAAGTGTTCATGCGTAAAATTTTAATCATAGGATTACTTGTATTTGGGATGAAGTTGTCAGCTCAGGAACTCAACTGTGTTGTTTTTATTAATAGCGCCGAAATAGGTGTTTCTAATAAAAAGATCTTTGAGACGATGCAGAATGACATCTTTGAGTATATGAATAATACCAAATGGACCAGCTCTGTATATAAAACACATGAACGCATTGACTGTTCCCTTACCATTAATATTTTAGAAGCCATATCGACCAATAGTTTTAAAGGAAGTTTACAGCTCCAAATTTCAAGGCCTGTTTATAATGCAACCTATTCAACCTCGATATTGAATTTTAATGATAACAATATTTCATTTACCTACGAGGAATTCCAACCACTGGTGTATAATGAGAATAATTTTGATTCTAATCTTGTCTCGGTATTAACTTTTTATGCATATACCATATTGGGTTATCAGGCAGATACCTTTGGTTATAAAGGAGGTGAGAATTTCTTTAAGAGTGCAGAGAATGTTATGAATATAGCCCAGCAAGGTGGGGGAGTAGGCTGGAACAGAATCGATGGAAACTATACCCGATATCAGCTGAATGAAAATTTGTTGTCACCGGTATACGAACAATACAGGAAAACCATGTATGAATACCATATTCTCGGATTAGACCGAATGGTTGATAATACAAGAGATGCCAAGGAGGTTATGAGCAAATCTATTCAGGATCTGCAGAAGCTATACAACGATAGGCCCAATACTTTTTTAATCAGGGTATTTTTTGATACAAAAGGGGATGAGATCGTCGATATTTTTTCTGATGGACCAAGAATTGATACTTCTCAACTAAGGGAGGTGCTTTCCAGAATTTATTCGTCCTATGAGGAGAAATGGAAAGAAATTAAGATATAGTCTCAAGTAGTTTCCTATAACTTTTTATTTAAGTTTGTTTATCGATCAGTATCTTTTTAATTAAGAAGTATTTATGCTCGCATCATTATCCATAAAAAATTATGCCCTTATTGAAAATCTCAAAGTAGATTTTAAGGAAGGCCTTTCTATCATAACGGGTGAAACCGGAGCTGGAAAGTCTATTTTAATGGGAGGGCTGGCCCTGGTACTGGGAAAAAGAGCTGATACAAGTTTGGTTTATGATAAGGCTAAGAAATGCGTTATTGAAGCAGAATTTCAAGTCGGTTCATACCATCTGGAATCTTTCTTTAAAGAAAATGATCTAGATTATGATCCATGGGTCATTATTAGAAGAGAGATTTTACCTAATGGAAAATCAAGAGCCTTTGTCAATGATACGCCAACAAATTTGTCAGTATTAAATGGCTTGACCAGACAGTTGATCGATATTCATTCTCAGCATGAAACTTTGCAATTGTCAGATCCGACATATCAGTTCCATATTATTGATTCGCTGGCTGATAATAACATATATTTAGAGGATTACTACACTGCTTTTCAAGAGTACAAGCATATGTTAAAAGAGTTGGAGGCCATCAAACAAAACCAACTGCAGGCTCAAAAGGAATATGATTATAATGTATTCCTTTGGGACGAACTGGACAAGTCGGCCCTAAAGGTTGGTGAAATGGAAGATCTTGAAAAAGACCTTGAAAAACTGTCACATTTAGAAGAGATCAAAGCTAATTTATCGGGTGTTCTGGAGCTGTCAGAAAGAGAGCCCCTCGGAGCTTTGAGTCAGCTTTTAGAAATCAATCAGCAACTGTCACGTATAGGCGCATATGCAGATCTTTATGACACCCTGTCTGAAAGAATGAAAAGTCTTTTGATCGAATTTAAAGATGTCATGAGTGAAGTAGAAGCTGAAAATGATAGTTTGGTCTATGATCCTCAGGCTTTAGAAAAAGTGGAAAACCGTTTGCAATTGCTCTACGACCTGCAAAAAAAGCATCAGGCTGCGAACGTTGATCAGCTGATCGAGATTCGTGAACAGTATCAGTTGAAAATTGCCGATGTCGATCATGCCGACGAAGCGATTGCTGAGAAATCAGCACAAATCAAATTAGCAGTAGAGAGGCTCGATAAGTTATGTGAAACGCTACAAGATCGCAGAAAAAAGGCTATTCCTCAGTTCAATCTGCAAATAGAAAAATCACTGGCAGGTCTTGAAATGAAAAATACAAGGTTCAAGGTTGAACTGTCAAAAACGGCTGAGTTCATGTTTAATGGATCAGATCAATTACAATTCTTAATGTCATCCGATAAAGGGAAAACGTTTGAACCTATAAAAAAGGTGGCCTCGGGTGGAGAAATGTCAAGAATAATGCTCGCTGTTAAATCTATCTTGTCAAAATATTCAAATTTACCGGCTATTATTTTTGATGAAATTGATACGGGGGTGTCGGGTGAAGTCTCTAACAGGATTGCTGAGCTCATGCTCGCCATGTGTGTTAATATGCAGGTGATTACCATCACGCATCTTCCACAGGTAGCCGCAAAGGGACATCATCACTATAAAGTTTTTAAATCAGAGCATAAGGAAGTGATTTCATCAAACATCAAGATGTTGAATGCTGATGAACGCCTTGTGGAACTGGCCGAAATGCTGGGAGGAAGTAAAATCACAGAATCTGCGCTAGCGCATGCGAAACAATTGTTATCATAATATTCATGTAAAAATAATCTATTAACTTTGCCGCTGTTTAACTGGAAATTGGGAAGCACAATAACACAATAATTAAATATATAAGTATGTACAATCTATTAAAAGGAAAGAAGGGAATCATATTTGGAGCTTTGAATGCTGACTCCATAGCTTGGAAGGTCGCTGAAAGAGCCCATGAGGAAGGCGCAACTTTTGTATTGACCAATGCCCCAATCGCAATGCGAATGGGTGAGATCAATAAGTTAGCTGCCGATACCGGTTCTGAGATAATTCCGGCAGACGCCACTTCAATGGATGATCTTAATAATTTAGTAGAGAAATCTATGGAAATTTTAGGAGGTAAAATTGATTTTGTTCTCCATTCAATAGGGATGTCAATCAATGTTAGAAAAGGAAAGCACTATA
This sequence comes from uncultured Flavobacteriaceae bacterium, assembly GCA_905479625.1. GTDB lineage: Bacteria > Bacteroidota > Bacteroidia > Flavobacteriales > Flavobacteriaceae > Lutimonas. The sequence goes on from CAJQNF010000084.1 coordinate 11,665, forward strand.
CTGAGTCTAATTACGATTTTACGCATAAAGGTTTTGATGTTTCTGCCTTATCATTCCATAGGGTAATGAATGTGCTTTACAAGAAAAACGCCATGAGCGAATGGGGTTCAATTGTAGCGCTTACTTATATGGCAGCGCAAAGAGTTTTTCCTGACTATAATGACATGGCTGATAATAAAGCTTACCTCGAATCTGTTGCCAGAAGTTTTGGTTATTTCTTTGGACGTGATCATAAGGTACGAGTCAATACAATTTCACAGTCACCAACACCTACTACTGCCGGAAGTGGCGTAAAAGGTTTTGGAGGGTTTTTGAGTTATGCCGAAAAAATGTCCCCTTTGGGTAATGCTACTGCCTTAGAATGCGCTGATTACACCTTAACACTTTTTTCAGATCTTACAAAAAAAGTAACATTGCAAAATTTATTTCATGACGGAGGCTTCTCAAATATGGGAATCAGTGACGTGATCATGGATGATTTTATGGGTGAGGAGAAATAATTCATACATATTTGAACAAACTATAATCATCAGGGATTTTATGAGTGTATCTTAATTTTCCTGATTTTTTTTAACCTTTACTGAAAAATAGGTCATCTTGCGTTTTTCTATTATAATACCGGTTTACAACAGGCCAGAGGAGCTCGAAGAGTTGCTCAACAGTATAGTGGTACAAGAACCTTTTAAGAATCCTGAAATAATTGTAGTTGAAGATGGCTCCTCAAGAACAAGTAGTTCCATAGTTAAAGTATACGAGAAAAAACTCAACATCAAGTATTGTTTTAAGAAAAATTCAGGGCCTGGAGATAGCAGGAATTATGGAATGGAACGCGCTTCTGGTGACTATTTTATTCTCTTGGATTCGGATTGCATTCTTCCAAAGGACTATCTGTTCATTGTTGAGAATGCCCTTGAAAAGGAATACGCAGATGCATATGGAGGGCCGGATGCAGCGCATGATAGTTTTAGCAACTGGCAAAAGGCCATCAATTACAGTATGACCTCCCTACTTACCACTGGAGGACTTAGGAATAAAGAGACGCCTTCAAAAAAGTTTCAATTAAGAAGTTTCAACATGGGGCTTTCTAAAAAGGCTTTTGGCTTTACCGGAGGCTTTTCAAAACAGAGAATTGGTGAGGATATTGATTTAAATTTTAAGCTTTTAAAAAAGAATTGCTCCACCCGTTTGATTCCTGAAGCATTAGTATATCACAAAAGGCGAACTTCATGGCGGACCTTTTTTAAGCAAACAAATAATTTTGGGGCAGCGAGACCTATATTGAATAAAATGCATCCTGGCTCGTCTAAGTTTAGTTATTGGTTACCCTCTTTGTTTGTTATTGGTTTCGCAGTGGCATGTTTTCTTTTATATTTTGGATTCCCAAGCGGTATGGCAGTATTTGTTTTGTATTCCCTGCTTGTACTATTTGATTCTTTTGCTAAAACCAGAAAAGCTTTAGTTGCCATCAGCAGTGTCTTCGCTGTGTATATACAATTTTTTGGATATGGATTGGGTTATCTCAGATCTGTTTTTAGACTATACATAAAAGGTATGGACATTAAAGCTGCATTTCCTGGTATGTTCTCTTAGTATTAAACTTATCACACCGAATTATCCTGATTTTATTTTCCTTAAATTTGACCATCTTAAAACAGCAAATGAAATACGCAAAAAATATATTGGAAACCATAGGGAATACACCAATGGTGAAACTAAATAAAATCGTTGAGGAAGTAGACGCTCTTGTATTGGCGAAGGTAGAAACCTTTAATCCGGGAAATTCAGTAAAAGACCGGATGGCGCTTAAAATGATTCAAGATGCAGAAGCCGCAGGCTTATTAAAACCGGGTGGTACCATCATTGAAGGAACATCAGGCAATACGGGAATGGGATTGGCACTAGGCGCGGTAGTCAAAGGGTACAAAATGATTTGTGTCATCAGTGATAAACAATCCAAGGAAAAAGTAGATATTCTAAAAGCTGTTGGTAGTGAAGTGTATGTTTGCCCTACTGACGTAAGCCCAGATGACCCTCGAAGCTATTACTCAACTGCCAAAAGACTGGCCAAGGAGATTCCGAATTCTTGGTA
>CAJQNF010000085.1 GCA_905479625.1 uncultured Flavobacteriaceae bacterium
TTCAAGGTGAACTAATCCGTCCAGAAATGCGTGTTTTTCCAATGCCATCCCTAAATGGTCATAAAGAAAATTCAACATGTCAAATTTTGCTTCTTCATTTTTATCATCCGCGAGCATACTTAACAAACTGATTATAAAGTGCACCTTCGTATTATTCTTAATCAATAAGGTTTCCGAACTGACAATATCCACTCCTTGTTCGGTAAGGAATTTCGCAATTACGGCACCCTCTTTCTTTTTTCTTACCAGTATGCATATTTCATTTGGATCGAATTGTTCCAAAAGCTCCAGAATTGTTTGATGTACCAGTTCTGGATAAATCTCATTCCGTAATTCAACATTCTTTATTGGATCTGTAAACTGCAACCTGACATAACCTCCTTCTTTACTATTTGTGTTTTGTTGATTTCCTAATGTATATAAATCTGCGTAAGATTGATTTGAAAAATGCTGAGCGATATGACTGAAAAAATCATTATTGAAATTGATAACCTCTTTGTGACTCCGATAATTCGTGTCCAAATGCTGTAAATTTTTTGAAATCTGAAAAGGGTTGGCCCGATAATGGTTTATATCAGAGGACAAACTTATAAATTGCTCTGCACGACCTCCTCTCCATCTATAAATGGCCTGCTTGGCATCACCTACCAACATCAGCCCAGCTTCCTCAGTACTTAAGGCATTATCGATCAATGGTATCAGATTCTGCCATTGTAATTGCGAGGTGTCCTGCATTTCATCAATAAAAAAATGTTTGAACCGCTCTCCCAGTTTTTCATAAATAAAAGCCGCCGGCTCATTGATCAAATGATCGCCGATCAACTGATTGAACTCAGCATTTAACCTGATATTATTGTTGGTTTTGATCTCCCCAAGGGCTTGATTAATGGTATTGATCACAGCAAGGGGTACCAGATTTTTTAAGATCAGCGTATTCAGTTTGAATTTTTCATAGATACTAAATACCTCACCGTACATTTCTACAATTTGATCTGCAATGCTGTCAATGGCCCCAGTAACACGCTCAGGTTTATTCTTTCCATAAAAATTCCTTTGCTCAACATTTCTAGAAGTACTGCTTTCCCAGTTAAAATCCTTGTCTTCAGGGTTTCGTGACATTTTGATAAAGAATTTCGGAAGCTGAGATCTTTGAAAATCCGTGTGATCGAGACCGTGTTCGCTCAGTAGATCAAGTACTTTCTCTCCGATTTCCTTGATCATGGCCTGATGGATCTTTTGTTCCTTTCTCAATTTGATCGATAGATCAGAAAAAGATGACAAACTCTTCCCAACCAGCTTGTCCAGCTCATGAGCATGATTTTCATTTAAAATCAGTTTTGAAATATTGAACAAATCCTTGCCAACATCCCAGGACTTGTCTTCTAGGGTTTTTTCTTTTGAAAAGGAAACCAATAACTTTGTCAATTCTCTATCAACTCCAATCTTTGATAAAACGACATCAACGGCCTCCTTCAGAATGGAATCTGTATCAAGTTCTACTTCAAAATCTGCAGTGAGACCAAGTTCAAATGCAAATGATTTAATGAGTTTGTTGGTAAAGCTGTCAATGGTTTTGATGTGAAAAGACGCATAATTCTTGAGGATGTCCTGCAATCTTTCTTTTGCCCTGATTTGTATCGTGCCCTTGCTCAATCCTGTTTCCGACATCAAGACAGGTAACATACCATTCTCCGGTTGATCCTGATCCATGATGGCAAAACTCTGCAGGGTCTCCAGAATTCTGTCTTTCATTTCGGCCGCTGCCTTGTTCGTGAAAGTAATAGCGAGTATCTGTTGATACAATCTCTGATCAGGGCTGTTTAAAATGATCTTTAAATATTCCTTAACTAACGTAAAGGTTTTCCCGCTGCCAGCAGAAGCATTATATACTTGAAAAGTTGAGGGACTATGCACCTGATCAATTTTTCATAAAAGTAATGAAATTGCCACTATATGCTGTTTGAATCAAACAAAAAAAGACAGGGTTTTTATTTATTTTCTATCAGACGAAAATTCTCCAGATTTGAGCCACTATAAAAGTGACGATAAAGCCCATGATCACGGGTAAAACAGAAGCTACAGTTGTCCATTTAACACTTTTGGTTTCTTTATAGATTGTATAGATCGTCGTACTACAAGGATTGTGTAACAAGCTAAACAGCATTAGATTAATTGCCGTCAACAGGGTCCATCCTCCTGCCCTTAAAATACTTCCTGTGTCTGATACTGAATCAAGTTCAAACATCACACCAGCCCCTTCACCTCCTGTCATACCGGTTACCAAAACTGTAAGCATAAGAATCGTTGGTATGACGATCTCGTTAGCTGGAATAGCGACTATATATGCTAATAAAATAACACCGTTGAGCCCTAATAAAAACCCAAAACCATCCAGGCTGTCTATGATCCAGGCCGCCACACTTTCATCTCCTACATAGATGTTAGAAATAAGCCAGATCACTGCACCGGCAGGTGCAGCAAAAACGATGGCTCTCCAAAGGACGATCAAAGTTCTGTCAATTAGCGAAGTATATATTGTTTTCCAAAACACCGGAGGGCGGTATGGTGGTAATTCCAAATTAAAAGTAGACACTTCTCCCTTTAAAACGGTTCTTGACAATCCCCAGGAAACCAAAAACATAAACGCAATGCCAAGAATGGCGATTCCGACAACTGCCAATAATGAAGCAAGACCTGAAAAAGCTTGAGGAACTACAGCACCGACAAAAATTGTCGCGATAAGGATCTGAGTGGGCCAGCGACCATTGCAAAGTGAAAAATTATTGGTAATAATAGCGATCAAACGCTCTCGTGGACTATCGATGATACGCGTGGCGACAACACCGGCTGCGTTACATCCGAATCCCATACTCATGGTCAGCGCTTGCTTGCCATGAGCACCCGTTTTTCTAAACATATTATCCATGTTGAAGGCCACTCTGGGTAAATACCCAAAGTCTTCCAATAGTGTAAACATCGGAAAGAAAATAGCCATGGGAGGCAACATCACAGCAATCACCCAGGCCACAGCCAAATACACCCCGTCTAGCAAAAATCCATCCAACCACCATGGTATTCCCAGGATAGCTGCCCAATTTTTAAGAATTGGATGCACTGTATCCAGCAAAATATTTGCCAACATGGCTGAAGGATAATTAGCTCCTACAATTGTGAGCCATAAAATAAGTCCGAGCAATAAAAACATGATGGGAAATCCCCAGGTTTTACTGGTAACAATCTCATCAATTTTTCGATCCATACGAAACCTGCCTTTTTCGGAGGCTTTAAATACGGAGCTTTCTGCAATTTCAGAGGCGTCTGAATAAATCCCTTCTGCCAGATTATCGTGAAAATCTTCACCAATCTTCCATCGAAGCTCATTGGTCATGCTCAGTATTTTATCTATAGAATTTTTTTCCATACTACACCAATTCTCCTGTTTTTAAAGCTTCAATGATTCTGCTATCACCTTCAAGCAAACGGAATGCTATCCATCTGCTATTTGGGATATTGGGAAATTCAGTTTCAATTTCTGCACTTAACTTTGTTACTGCTTTTAGAATTTTATTTGGAACATTTTTTATTCTACGAGGTTTGCATATCAGTTTCCCGGATGCTATTTCATCCACTGTCTGAATGAGTTCCGGAATTCCCCTTTGGTATCTTGCACTGGTTGCCACTACAGGGATTCCTAATTCTCTTGCCAACATTCTTGTATCAATTTCAATCTCATTTCTCTCTGCCTCATCCATCAGGTTAAGACATAAAACAGCTTTATCCGTAATTTCAAGAATCTGTAAAACCAGATTCAAATTTCGTTCAAGACGACAGGCATCCGCAACGATAATTGTTACATCAGGTTTTCCAAAAAGTATAAAATTTCGAGCCACCTCCTCATCTTGTGAGGTTGACAAAAGTGAATACGTACCGGGAAGATCTACCAGCTTGTATTTTTTATCGGCATATGCAAAAGCACCCTCAGCCCTGGCCACAGTTTTTCCCGGCCAATTACCGGTATGCTGACGCAATCCGGTCAAAGCATTAAACACCGTACTTTTTCCTGTATTTGGGTTACCCGCAATTGCGATCACATGATCAAAATCCGTTGTATCTACGCCCAGCTTTTTAAGGCTTTCAGCATTATTATGAGCGCATGAATCACATGCCGATACTTCTTTCTTTGTCATGATTAAATTTTATTAATAAGAATTTTTGACGCCTGGTCATTCCTCAAAGCAATACTGGTTCCTTTAACTCCATAAGCCACCGGGTTTTTCATTGGACTGTTAAGCTCTATCTTAATCTCTGTTCCGTTAACGAATCCAAGATCCAATAATCGCCTTCTGTTTTCACCTCTGCACTCCTTTGAAATCCCAACGATCCTTGCCAATTCACCTTTACGTAAACTCGATAATCTTACCGTATTTTCCTCCTCCTCAAGCTCCTTCCTTAGTTCTGCCACTGTAATATTGGCAGCCACAATTGGAGCCAGTACAAATTCTTCTCCTTCTGCATAAAAAACGATGCGTTCGTTATTTTTTTCTTCAACTCTGATCACCGAACCAATGTGAATATTCTCAGCCAGTATTTGCCTGTAAATAACATCGGGTTCGTCCTCAATGTGTACGATTCTTCCTACACTATTTACCGATAAGGATGACAACGGCTCACCGTCTATTTCCATTAAGTCCCCAAAGGTACTGGGAATAGGATCTCCATGAGGATCATACATCGGGTTCCCCAACTGATCAGCCAAAACATTTGTTTCTTCATGACTCAAAACATGCTCCATTTCTTCTGCTCTGTTATGCCATTCGGATTTGTCAAAACCTGTTTTTTCAGCTAAATATTTTTCCCATAATCTATGGACCCTGATGATCTTTAAAGCATATTGTCTTCCCTCCTTTGTTAAACGAAGCAGATCACCTTCAACTTTGACAAGCTCGTTAACAGACATTTTATGCAAAGCCTCTATGATTAAACTGTCCTTAATTTTCAGAGAATTTGTAAGGGCATTAATATCCGTTTCAGCGCCATAACTCTCCAAACGATACAATTGTTTAAGGATATCTTCCATCACTGTTTTTTCATTGGACTGCCAATTGTTCTTTAGCAACCAATACCAACCTTTCACCGGTCTGAAAGCAGCAAAGAGCAGCGATGCTATTGCAACGAAAATCAATAAAGCTGTTATAGGATTATACTGCATTATTTGACGTTTTTTAAATATAGATTCTCGGCCACATTACTGGTGATCACTAATCTGTGCGTTTTGGTTTCAATATGATAGGAGCTATCAAACGGTTCGATATCAATCACTTTAATTTTATCTCCCAACGCCAGGTTCTTTTTATTGAGATACTTCAAAAAAGTCGAAGATGAATCTCTGACACCAACAAAAACCCCGGCAGCCCCAATCTTCATATCTGAAATGCTTACTGATTTGTTCAAAATAGTTCTACCATGAGCATCCGGAATAGGGTCCCCGTGCGGGTCTAACTTCGGAAACTTGAGAAACGCATCCAACTTATTGATTAGTGCCTCTGATTTGACATGTTCTAGTTGCTCCGCAATATCGTGAACCTCGTCCCAGTTAAACTGCAGCTTTTGAACTAAAAAACATTCCCAAAGCCTGTGCTTTCTAATCACTTTTAAAGCACTTAATCTCCCTAGTTCTGTAAGATAAACGCCTTGGTATTTTTTATATACCACCAACTCCTTATTGGCTAGTTTCTTTAACATGTCAGTTACTGAAGATGCTTTGGTTTTGATTTTCCCTGCGATCAGATTCGTACTTACTTCATTACCAAAATCCTTCTCTAAAGTATAAATTGTCTTTAAATAGTTCTCTTCAGCCTGTGAATACATGTCAATTTTTTTTGCAAATATAAATATTATTTTAGGTTTGTCTAAATTTTAAGTTGTTTTTATTTGTTACCTTTCAATTCAAAAGAACATTTCATGATCAAATTTTACTTTTACCTATCATTTTTAATTGTTTTCAATTCAAGTCTTTTTGCGCAAGGTACAGCAGCCCCCGAACTAAAGGTAAAGACTGCGTTTTCAGAAATAGACACCTATTTGAATGAAAATATTGAAAAAGGAGTTATTCCAGGAGGTGTATTTTTAATAGCCCAAAAGGGGAAAATAAAGTATTTCAAAAGTTTTGGCTTCGAGAATAAACTTCTTGATAAACGTTATAAAAATGACGATATTTTTAGAATTGCTTCAATGACCAAAAGCGTTACCATTGTTGGTATATTACAATTGATGGAAAAGGGGAAACTCGATTTAGATGATCCGCTATCCAAATATATTCCTTCATTTAAAAAAACGAAAGTTTTAGAAAGCTTTAATGCATTAGATTCTTCCTATACTGTTGTAAATCAAAAAAAAGAAATCACCATAAGAAATTTACTTACCCATACTTCCGGAATCTATTATGGGAGTTTTGCAACAGATCACTTTAGGGCTATTTATATGAAAAATGGACTTATGGGTTTCGGTTTGTCAAGTAATGACTGGACTACGGAAGAAATGGTGAACAAGATTGCAGAGGCCCCTCTAGCATTTCAACCTGGTTCAGCTTGGACATATGGCCTTAACATGGAGGTGCTGGGCAGAATTATTGAAATAGTCTCCAAAACCAATCTTGATACCTATTTTCAAAAAAACATATTTGATATTTTGGGAATGACAGACACTTATTTTTACCTCCCAAAAGCAAAACAAAAAAGGCTGGTTAGTATACATCCTTCTGATACAGTTCAAAAAATTATAGAAAATCCGGGCCTTAATTATCCTTTTGCTCTGGGAAAAAATCATTTTGCCGGAGGCGGTGGCTTGAGTTCTACTACACTTGATTATGCCGTTTTATGTATGGCTCTGGCCAACAATGGCTCACTGAACAAAAAGAGGATCTTAAAAAAGAAAACCGTTCATTTGGTTAATAATGTCGAATTTTCTGAATTAGATAAAGGTAATACGGGCTTTATGAGCAATGTTGATGAAATGGGATTTGGATTAGGTTATTGGGTTGTAAAAAAAGAGAATTCAACAATGTCTCCATTTAGTGAAGGATCCTATGGCTGGGGTGGCGTTTTTAACACGAAATACTATATCGATCCTAAAAAAGAAATCGTCATTGTTGGAATGACGCAAATGTTTGCTTTTGACAATGATCCGTTTTGGCAAGTCCTGACCAAAGAAATGTACAAGGCCATTGGTGTAAATCAATAAACTATCTCATTTTCAATAACTTCAATATACTGTCCGTAAACGAATCTGCAGAAACACCGTCCATATCCATAGCAATTGAATGGTCTACGACCATATCAACTCGGTTCAAAGGAAATGCCAAACCGGTTACGATACGTCTCAACATCAAAATTTCCTGTTCTTCCACATGCTGATCTGCTTTAACCATTCCCAGCAGGTCATATAATCTTTCGATTCTTTCTACACAATCCAGATGCGCAATTGTTGGAATTTTTTCTGGAAACTTTATGATATCCTTAAACTGTTCCTCTGAAATATTATATTTTTTTGAAATTTTTCCCAAAAATTCAATTTCTTCAGGCGAAATTTGATTATCAGATTTTGCAATGCGCACAATATTTGCAAAATGGCTGATATTTCTCTGTTGCCCAATACTTAAATATAAATCAGAAATACCCATAAAGTCACATTTAATAGTTCTCTCAAATATACAAATTATTGATTTGGATTTTGACAGATTGACTTTAAATTTGATTTAATAATCTGACCTATTACACTTATCTTTACCAAAAATTAATCATCTTGAGTAAGCAGTTTATTGCTGAACTTTATAAAAATTTTGACAAGGTTAATCGCATTATAACCGGTGTTGAAAATGAGGACAAACAAATTGAAATAAACAATTTGGCTGGCTCCTCATTGTCTATGGTGATCTCTTCTGTATTCGGGTCAATTGAAAAACCCCTGTTGTTCATCTGTAATGATAAGGAAGAGGCGGCTTATTATCTGAATGACTTGGAACAGTTATTGGATGCAGACAAACAAAGTAAAAGAGATGATGTCCTTTTCTACCCCGGTTCTTACAGAAGACCTTATCAAATTGAAGATACAGACAATGCCAACATTCTTTTAAGGGCAGAGGTACTCAACAGGATCAATTCACAAAAGAAACCGGCCCTTATTGTAACCTATACCGATGCGCTGTTTGAACAAGTGATCACCAAAAATGAGCTAAAAAGAAATACCATCAAACTTGCCGTAGGTGATTCTCTTTCACTTGATTTTATTCACGATCTGCTCCATGAATACAAATTCAACCGAGTTGATTTTGTGATTGATCCAGGTGATTTTGCCATCAGAGGAGGTATTATTGATGTGTTCTCTTTCTCGAATGACCGTCCGTTTAGAATTGAATTTTATGGTGATGAAATAGACAGTATCAGAACCTTTGACATAGAATCACAACTTTCAATCGATCGAATGAGTAAGATCGATATCATGCCCAATGTTGAGAATAAATTTCTTGAAGAAAAAAGACAAAGCTTTCTCAAATATATTTCTTCAAAGACTGTGGTTTTCATCAAAAACCCACAACTAAACAAGAACCGTCTTGATACATTATTTGAGAAAGCAAAGGAAGCCTTTATCAGTCTAAAGGGTGAGATTAAACTCGGCAATCCAGAAGAATTATTTTGTACCGGTCAATTTATTGATGACCAATTGTTGGATTTCACAAGTGTCATTGTCGAAAACAGTCCTAAAGATAATAAGAGCATCAATTTTGATACCCTTCCTCAGCCTGCATTCAATAAACAATTTGATCTGCTGATTGAAACTTTGAATGAAAATTCTGAACAGGGCATCACAAATTATCTATTTTGCGACAATGAGAATCAGGCGAAAAGATTTCACGACATCTTTGATGATCTGGAGAAAAGTGTCACCTATGAAACCATCACTACTCCTTTATATCAAGGGTTTACAGATCGGGACCTAAAAATTGCCTGCTATACGGATCACCAGATATTTGAACGCTACCATAAATTCAGGTTAAAAAGTGGTTTTGCCAAAAAGCAGTCCATCCAGTTAAAGGAACTTACGAATCTTGAAATTGGCGATTATGTAACACATATTGACCATGGTATAGGTCGATTTGGGGGCTTACATAAAATAGATGTTGAAGGAAAAAAACAGGAAGCCATTAAACTGGTTTATGGTGAAAGAGATGTCCTTTATATAAGTATCCATGCCCTGCATAAAATCACCAAATACAACGGGAAAGAAGGCAAGGCTCCAAAAGTTCATAAACTAGGATCAAACGTTTGGAAAAATTTAAAGCAGAAGACCAAAGCGAGGGTAAAGCATATTGCCTATAATCTGATTGAATTATACGCCAAAAGAAGGTTACAAAAAGGATATGCTTATAACCAGGACAGCTATCTGCAGCACGAATTAGAAGCAAGTTTTATCTATGAAGACACTCCGGATCAGCTAAGTGCCACAGAAGCCGTTAAAGAAGACATGGAAAAAGACCAGCCAATGGACAGGTTGATCTGTGGCGATGTCGGATTCGGAAAAACAGAGATCGCCATAAGAGCAGCTTTTAAGGCGGTAGACAATGGCAAACAGGTAGCCATTCTGGTACCTACGACTATACTTGCTTTTCAGCATGCCAAAACCTTTCGTGAAAGACTAAAAGATTTTCCCCTCAGAGTGGATTACTTAAACAGGTTCAGAACAACCAAGCAAAGAAAAGACGTGCTTGAAGGATTAAGTAGCGGAGGGGTAGATATTGTGATAGGAACACATCAGCTGGTCAGTAAAAGTGTACAATTCAAAGATCTTGGTTTGCTGATCATTGATGAGGAGCAAAAATTTGGCGTTGCGGTAAAAGACAAGTTAAAGACGATTAAAGAAAATATTGATACCCTAACCCTAACGGCCACGCCAATACCGAGAACGCTTCAATTTTCTCTTATGGCAGCCAGAGATCTTTCTATCATTAAAACACCTCCCCCCAACAGGCACCCTATCGAAACCAGTGTTATCCGTTTTGGTGAAGACACGATCAGGGATGCCATTCGTTATGAAATCCTTCGTGGCGGGCAGGTTTTCTTTATTCATAACAGAATTGAAAACATCAAAGAAGTTGCAGGCCTGATACAGCGATTGGTTCCTGATGCAAAAGTCGGTATTGGTCATGGGCAGATGGAAGGTAAACAATTGGAGCAGCTTATGTTGCAGTTTATTAACGGTGAATTTGATGTTCTTGTCAGCACTACTATTGTTGAGAGCGGTCTGGATGTTCCAAATGCCAATACTATTTTTATCAATAATGCCAATAATTTTGGATTAAGCGACCTGCATCAAATGAGAGGTCGTGTTGGACGGTCTAATAAAAAAGCTTTTTGTTATTTAATTACCCCTCCATATCATATGATGACCGATGATGCCCGCAAAAGAATTCAGGCTCTCGAAATACATTCTGAATTGGGCAGTGGTTTTTATATTGCGATGAAGGATCTTGAAATAAGAGGCGCAGGTGATCTTTTAGGAGGAGAACAAAGTGGTTTTATCAACGATATCGGATTTGAAACCTATCAAAAGATCCTTAATGAAGCCATTCAGGAATTGAAAGAAAATGAATTCAAAGATCTCTACCATCAGGATGAGGATCAGATCAAGGAATATGTAAAGGAAGTACAAATTGATACGGACTTTGAAATTCTTTTCCCAGACGATTATATCAGTAATATAGCAGAAAGGCTTAGTCTTTACAAAGAACTAAGTGAACTTGAATCTGAAGATGAGATCAAATCCTTTGAAAAAAAATTGATCGACCGTTTCGGAGACCTGCCAGTAGAAGCTGTTGACCTTTTGAACTCTGTAAGACTGAAATGGGTGGCTCGCAGCCTAGGTCTTGAACGAGTTATTTTAAAACAGAAAAGGATGATAGGCTATTTTCTTGCGGATCAGCAAAGTGATTTTTTCCAAAGCCCTTTCTTCACCAGGATACTTACTTACGTTCAACAAAATAGCAAGACCTCTGTTATGAAAGAAAAACAAACCAAGAAAGGATTGAGACTGTTGATTACTTTTATTAGAATTGACAGCATAGAAAAGGCTTTGCAGACACTTCATGACATTTAGTTAATTTCCTGTTAATAAGTCTGCCCATATTTTGAGCTTTCAATCTTTGTTCATTACTATTTTTTCGTACTTTTTTAAAAAATTAGCGGTAGCACTTTGCCATGCTACATATGAAAAATTAACCTCATCATCTCAAATTGATGTGGTCTCGCCTTAAAAAAAATTATATGAAAAAAAACACTACGAAGAAAATTTACGTTCTGGACACCTCTGTTTTACTATTTGATCATAATTCAATTACCAGCTTTGAGGAGAATGATGTGGCCATTCCTATTACAGTTCTGGAAGAACTGGATCAGTTTAAAATTGGTAATGAAACTAAAAATTTTGAGGCTCGTGAAGTAATTCGGTTTTTGGATAAACTTTCTGGAAATAATGGTTTAAATAAGTGGATATCACTTGATAAGGAGAAAGGTAAGATCAAAGTTATCATGGATCAACTTTCCTTGGAGAAAATGGATGCTGAAGAAATCTATGGTAGCCCTAAGAATGACCACAAGATCATCAATGCTGCTATTTCCCTTCAGAATGAAGAAAAGATTCACAGCATAATTTTGGTGACCAAAGACATCAATTTAAGGTTAAAGGCAAAGGCAATTGGTCTACTTTCAGAAGATTACGAGACAGGCAAAGTCAAAAACATTAAGAAGTTTTCAGAAGGTCTACCTGTGATAGATGATATAGATGCTGAAGTTATACAAACCATTTATCAAAAAAATAGGATAAAGGAAAAAGGCATCTTAGGTAAAGAGAAAATAACCAATGGTTATTATATCTTAAACAACTGTACAAATTCTGTTCTTGCTCGATATAATGGGGTATCAGATGTCATAGAAAAAGTGGATAAAAAATACGTTTTCGGAATAAAACCGCGTAATGCGGAACAGACTTTTGGATTAAATGCATTACTCAATGAAGACATAAAACTAGTGGCTTTGGAAGGTGTCGCCGGAACAGGGAAAACCCTGTTAGCACTCGCATCTGCTTTGGAACAAAAGAATAAATATGATCAGATTATCCTTGCCAGACCAATCGTTCCCTTGAGCAACAGAGAGATCGGTTTTCTTCCCGGTGACGCGGAGGATAAAATATCGCCTTATATGCAACCGCTTTGGGATAACTTGACTTTTATAAAAAATCAATTTAAGGCCAATGAGAAAAAAAGTCGGGTCTTGGAACAATTACAGGAGTCCGGACTACTTACCATCACTGCGCTCGCTTTTATCAGGGGCCGCAGTTTAACAAATGCTATTTTTATAATTGATGAGGCGCAAAATTTAACGCCTCATGAAGTGAAAACGATTATTACAAGAGCAGGTGAAGGCACAAAAGTGATCTTTACCGGAGACATCAATCAAATAGATACGCCTTATATGGATGAGCACAGTAACGGGCTCACTTATTTGATCGATAGGCTAAAAGGAAATGCGCTCTTCGCTCATATCAAACTGGAAAAAGGAGAACGTTCCGAATTAGCCAATTTAGCCAATGAAATGCTTTAACAATTTTCCTGACTCAGGGCTTCACTCAGAGTTTCACTTCAAGTGAAGCCCTGAGTGAAGTTATAATTATTTTTGTAACAATACCTGGCTTCAATCGTCATAGAGGAAATCCCCACCATGAAAAAAGTATTTTTGCTCATATTTATTGTTACATTTTCGTCTTGTGCGATAAACACCTCTTTCAATTCATTTTATCAGGCCAACGAAGATGATTCAGAATTTTCTTTTGGCCTAAGCAGCTCCTTAATTGCCAGATTTTTACCTGATGATGACGTGGAAGACATCAAGCCTTTGTTAAAAAAAGCAAAGCATATTCGTATTCTTGTCTTTTCAGAATTTGCCGAAGACAAGTCTGAAAAATTCGATAAGTTCATCAATAGATCTAAATTTGAAGAAATGGTCAAGTTAAAATCCAAAGATGATAAAATCGCTTTTTTCACCCTTCAAAGGAATAAAAAGATTAAAGAAATTGTTCTGGAAATTTCATCAGGAGATGAGCTTGTATTGATCGGTTTAAAAACAAATCTTACTCAAGAGGATCTCGATAAAATATTCGAAGGTAAAAAAGTAGATCAACAGGTCATGTAACCGGTATTTTTCTTACCATTCTCGAAAGAAGTAATGGGAAGAATCGCTTAACATAAACTGCAACTTTTTCAAGAAGTCCACCAATCACAATTTCCTGTTTTTGACGAGCAATGGCTCTCACTGCTTTTACTGCAAATTTTTCTGGACTAAGGCCATTGGCCGTAGCTTTATCTAAAGTGCCTTGTTAATCACCATGAGCGGTCAAAGCATTGATTGATACTTTGGTGTTGACATATCCCGGACAAATCAAACTTACTTTTATTTGGTCTTTAAATAGTTCAGATCTTAAACTGTCAAAAAAACCATGCAGGGCATGTTTGGATCCTGAGTAAGATGATCTTAACGGTGTGCCAATCTTACCCACTACACTCGAAATTACCACAAAATGACCACTTCCATTTTCTTTAAAATGCGGTATTAGGGCCTTAGTGAGTGAAATGGTTCCAAAATAATTAATATCAAAAATCTTTTTGTCAACTTCTAAATCTGTTTCAGCGGCCAAAGATCTTTGACTAATTCCTGCGTTATTAACCAACACATCAATATGTCCATAAAAATTGATGGCCTGCGCTACAGTTTCTT
Organism: uncultured Flavobacteriaceae bacterium; assembly: GCA_905479625.1. Lineage (GTDB taxonomy): Bacteria > Bacteroidota > Bacteroidia > Flavobacteriales > Flavobacteriaceae > Lutimonas. Next base: position 13,821 of record CAJQNF010000085.1, read on the forward strand.
TAAACGCTGAAGTATTTGCTAAATCTATAGGAAGAATTTTGACCCTTTCTGGCTGGGAACAAATTGATTTCACATTATCCAACTCATCCGTATTTCTCGAAGAGAGTATCAGTTTTGCCCCTCTTTTTGAAAATTCAATTGCCATTGCAGCACCAATTCCTGAAGATGCTCCTGTGATCCAAATTGTTTTATCCTTAACATTCATAAAAACCGTTTTTTCAAATATACTCATTTGAGGATTTCTCAACTTCCTATATACTAGGCTTTAGAAATCATTCACTATTTAAGATAAATTGTACCTTTGACCAAAAAATTTACATGAGGAGGATCCTTTTCATTTTCACATTTATAACTTGTTCTTGTTTACAAGCCCAATTTGCCATTCAAGGGACTATTGATCCTGGTCATGATTATTCTTGGATACTTCTGTATCAAATGCAAAATGGTGAGCAGAATTACGTTGCTAATGCAGATGTAGTAGATGGTCAGTTTACTTTTGATGTTGATGAAAATCAGCCAGCAGGCGTTTACAGGGCCTATTATCAAATAGAGAATAGTTTATATGTGGAGTTCATTTACAACCGAGAGGAAGTGGAGTTCTCGTTTGATCCGGGCAGTCCAGTTGAATCAATTTCTTTTTCCAGATCGGAAGAGAATAGAATTTACCATGAATATTATAAAGAAATTAAGCTAAAGCAACATAAAATAGATTCTATACAGGTCTTGTATTTTAAAGCCACTCAAAAAGAGGAAGAAACGCGCCTTCAGAGCGACTATAAGAAATATCTAAAAGAGCTCAAGGATGAGCAAAATAAATATGAAAAAAACGCCTCAGCTTTATTAGCAAGTCATTTTATTAAAGCGAGTGCGCAGTATAATGCAGAAGTTCCTCATAAAAATCCGGAAGATTACCTCGATGCCATTAAATTACATTTCTTTGATGCTATGAGTCTTTCCGATAGTGTTTTGAGTCATTCTACTTTTGTCAATGACCGATTAAATGATTATGTTTTTTATTTGCATCAGGGCGATGACCCTGAATCAGAGAATACGCTTCAAAAAGGTGCCATAGAAAAAGCAGTAAAGTGGATTGGAACGTCAACAGAGGTCTCAAGTAATTTTCTAGAAGAATTGCTAGAAACTTACCTTTTACAAGAGAACGTAGATATGATCAACTTTGTTAAAGATAATTATTATAAGAATTTACCTTCACAATATCAGAATGAAGAATTGTTAAGAAGACTTGCTGCCGCTTTAAAAACTGCGATAGGGATAACCGCTCCCGATTTTAGCTGGAAAGAGGATGGAGTCGAAAAGTCTCTTCATTCTTTAACAGGAACAGATTATTATATTGTCTTGTTTTTTAGTTCCAATTGCCCGCACTGTCAAATGGAAATTCCTGATTTTTATACATTTATCAGCGGAATTGAAAATATCAAAGTAGTAGCCGTGGGATTGGAAGATGAAAAAGAAAGCTGGGAAGCGATGACCGATGAATATACTGAATTTATCAACATTTTAGATTTGGAAAAATGGTCTAGTCAAAAAGTTGAAGATTACGGAATTACTGCTATCCCAACCTATCTGGTGCTTGATGTTGATAAAAAAATACTTGCCAAACCAGAAGATTTTGAGGAACTGAAATCCATGTTTGAAACGAGGTAATTCAATTCTTTTTAAAAATGGTAAAAAGCGTCTTCAAGATGAATGATTGAAGTCTCCATGCTATTTTTCACAATTCCAATCACATCAAAACGAACCTCAACATCAAGGTCCAGAGCGCAAACATAATGATCAACAGCTTTGGTCAAAAGTTTGATTTTTTGCTCCTTTATGAATTGCTGAGGATCCCCAAAAAAACGCGTAGATCTGGTTTTGACCTCAATGACAGCCAAGAGTGATCCCTTTTGAGCAATAATATCTACCTCAGCTTTTTGAAATCGCCAATTCTGTTCCCGGATTGTGAATCCTTTTTGAATCAGGAACTCAACAGCCATCTGTTCTCCAAAAAGCCCAAGTTCGTTATGAGCCGCCATTTATTTATCTGAATTTGATCCTTGATTTGTTTTTGGTCACCTTTAAATCTACATAACTTCCTAATAAAAGGGCCCTGTTATCGTCAACATGTCCTGCAGGAAAGTTAAATACTATGGGGAAATCCGCCCCTTCGGCAGCTTCCAGTATAATTTCTTCCAGGGTTTTACCAAAAGCATTGCCTTCATTGGATTTTAGCTTGAAGTTTCCGACAATTATCCCCTCACAATCCATAAAATAACCGGCTCTTTTTAAGCTGATCATCATTCGGTCAATATGGTATAAGGCCTCACCAACATCCTCAATAAACAAAACTTTTCCGCTCATGTTCAAATTAGTGTCAGAAGCAAGCATACTGTAAACAATAGATAGGTTTCCTCCTACCAATTGTCCTGAACTTTCACCGAGACGATTGAATGCTGTTGATTCCAATTTATACTGTAATTTCTTTCCAAAAAGAGTTTGGTAAAGTGTTTTAATAGATTCCCTTTGAACCGAATCCTCAAGATCAAGTGTCAAAGGCATCTGTCCGTGAACAGATTGATAGCCTATTTCATGTAATTTATTATGCAACACCGTAATATCCGAATAACCTATGATCCATTTTGGTTGTTCCATAAATTTTGAAAAATCCAGATCATCAACAATTCTAACAGATCCATAACCTCCTCTTGCGGCCCAAATAGCTTTAATACTAGGGTCGTCTAAGGCATTTTGAAAGTCCTCCAGTCGCTCCTGGTCAGTTCCTGCAAAACTGTTATCCTGAGAAAGCAAATGATTGCCGAAAAAAACAACCAAACCCCAATGGTTAGCAAGTTCTATTCCTGCATCCAGTCCTTTTTTGTCTTTTACCCGACCCGCCGGCGCCAATATCATGATCGTGTCACCCTTTTTTAAATAAGCAGGTCTTACCAGATCTCTTGTAATCACTCTTTCTACATCATTTTGTGCCCATAATCCGGAACAAAAAACAGATAAAAATAACAAACTGAAAACTAACGGTAATTTCTTCAATAACATCATTTTCTTTTTTTGATAAAAATAGAATTTAATATTTATTTTCTGACTACTCGTTCATAAGTATCTCGAAAGGCCTTGATTAATGAAAATAAAGAATGACATGTATGCCCTTTTTCTTACTTTTGTGGTCTCAAATTTTATAGATGCAAGATCCTAAAAGATATACGATAACTGCGGCTTTACCTTATACCAACGGACCTGTTCATATTGGACATTTGGCCGGTGTTTATGTTCCGGCAGATATTTATGCCAGATACCTCCGTTTGAATGACAAGGAAGTTGCATTTGTTTGTGGTTCTGATGAACATGGAGTTCCCATCACTTTAAAAGCTAAAGCAGAAGGAATTTCTCCACAGGCAGTGGTTGATAAATACCATGAGATCATCAAATCTTCTTTTAAGGAATTCGGAATTACTTTTGACAATTATTCAAGAACTACGGCCTCTATTCATCACGAGACGGCCTCTGAATTTTTTAAGGATCTCTATGAAAACGGAAAGTTTATTGAAGAGACTTCAGCTCAATTGTATGATCAAGAAGCTGATCAATTTTTGGCGGATAGATTTATAGTAGGAACTTGCCCTAAATGTGGCTTTGAGGAAAGCTATGGAGATCAGTGTGAAAATTGCGGAACAAGTCATAACGCACAAGACCTGATCAATCCAAAGTCGGTGATTACAGGAAATGTGCCTTCTTTGAAGGAAACCAGACATTGGTACCTTCCTTTAAATGAATACCAAGAATGGTTGGGTGAATGGATTTTAAAAGGTCATAAAAATGATTGGAAAGCCAATGTACTTGGCCAGGTAAAATCCTGGGTTGATGATGGCCTTAAACCAAGAGCTGTGACGAGAGATCTTGACTGGGGCATCCCTGTGCCTGTTAAAGGAGCTGAAGGAAAAGTTTTATATGTATGGTTTGATGCTCCTATCGGATATATTTCTTCAACCAAAGAATGGGCTGAAAGAACCGGAAAGGACTGGGAACCTTTTTGGAAGGATCAAGACACAAGTTTGATCCATTTTATCGGAAAAGATAATATTGTTTTTCATTGTATCATCTTTCCAGCTATGTTAAAGGCACAAGGCAGTTACATTCTCCCTGAGAATGTTCCGGCCAATGAGTTTTTAAACCTCGAGGGGAATAAGATCTCTACTTCGAAAAACTGGGCAGTATGGCTGCATGAATATCTCGAAGACTTTCCAGAAAAACAGGATGTATTGAGGTATGTACTTACTGCAAATGCGCCTGAAACAAAAGACAACGATTTTACCTGGAAAGATTTTCAGGCAAGGAACAATAATGAGTTGGTTGCCATTTATGGTAATTTTATCAATCGGGTAGTTGTGCTGACCAATAAATATTATGAGGGAGTGATTCCTGCAGCGAATGATTATACCGATGTAGACCTGCAAACTTTAGAGCGGATGTCTCAATATCCCGAGATCATTTCGAAGTCGATCAAGAGGTATCGATTTAGAGAGGCGCTCTCTGAACTCATGAATTTGGCCAGGTTAGGTAATAAATATCTTGCAGATGAAGAACCCTGGAAGCAAATAAAAACAGATCCTGAGCGGGTAAAAACCATTATGTTTGTTGCGCTTCAGATCGCCTCGGCCCTTGCAGTTCTTTGTGAACCATTCTTGCCCTTTACCAGTAAGAAACTCAAGGGGATTCTAAAGATGGATGAACTAGAGACCTTGAAATGGGATGATGTTAGCACGAAGAAAAACCTGCTTCCATCTCAGCATCAAATCAAAAAGGCTGAGTTGCTTTTTGCTAAAATTGAAGATGCAGAAATTCAGATACAAATAGATAAATTAGAAGCTTCAAAAGCGAGCAAAGCTGAAGAAAAAATTGAACCCCAAAAGGAAACGATCAATTTTGAAGATTTTACGAAACTGGATATAAGAATCGGAACCATTCTGGAGGCCGAAAAAATTCCCAAAACCAAAAAGCTCTTAAAACTGAAAGTTGATGTTGGTATCGATATAAGAACTATTGTTAGTGGTATTGCTGAAAGTTTTGACCCAAAGGATATCATTGGTCAAAAAGTTGCCGTTTTGGTGAATCTGGCTCCTCGTAAACTTAGAGGTGTTGAAAGCCAGGGTATGATCCTGATGAGTGATACTGCAGAGGGTAAACTTAGCTTTATAGAACCTGACGGAGATGCTGTAGCCAATGGAGAGAAAGTGAGTTAAAATTTCACTCAAACAATATATAAACATGAAATAAGGAATTTGTTTCATGTTTTTTTATGCCCTAAATTGAACTATAAAATAATGTACCCTTGTCAACCTTTTTTAACTTTTTTGCGTCTTTATATATGTAAGGCCTTTTAGAAGCATGTTCAAAGTCATTAAAATAAATAACGATACCCAATTAATTAAACAGTCGCTTCAAAATAAAAGGCAGGCTCAAAAACTGTTGTATGAGAAATATTCGCCGAAGATGTTGAGTTTATGCAACTATTATATTAAAGATTTGCAACAATCTGAAGAAGTCATGCTCAACGGTTTTCTAAAAGTCTTTACAAAATTAAAGCAGTATGAAAATAAAGGAAGTTTTGAAGGCTGGATTCGTAAAATAATGGTGTTTGAATGTATTTCTTATTTACGAAAAAAGCATCAGCTCATTTTTACTGATAAAATTGAACTCTATGAAACGAACATTGAAAATGAAGTAGAATTAACAATAGCCGTAGAAGACCTTCATAACCATATCAATGCATTACCTGAAGGGTGTAAAATTGTTTTCAATATGTATGTCATTGAAGGTTATAAACATGCTGAAATAGCTGAGATCCTCAATGTTAGTATTGGTACGACCAAAACGCAACTTTACAGGGCGCGAAAGGCTTTACAAGAAATGATTATATCAAATAAGAAAAAAGTATTATGAATCCGCAGAAGTACAGAGAAGAACTCCAAAATAGAACAATCAACCCATCTCCAGGTTCTTGGGAAAAGTTACATGGAAAACTGTCTTCCCATGAAAAAAATAACAAGGGCAGCTATTGGCTGTTTATGAAAGTTGCCGCTGTTATTTTGGTTTTTGTATCAGTTGGTTTTTATTTCTTAAAACAACCACAAGAAATAATCAGTAGCCCAATAATTGTTTCGCCTACATCTAAGGAAAAGTTTAATAAAATTCCCGTAACTGATGATGTCATTGAAACTGAAGTTGCCACAACACCAAATGCTTCAACAAGTAAAAAGAAAACTATAATAGAGTCAAATGGCAATGGGGAAAATACGGAAGTAGCTGCCCTGGTTGAGCCTTACGATAAAAGTGAAAATTCGGTTATGGAAAATACTGAAGATGTTTTGGTTGATACCGAAATAAAGGAAGTAAAAATAGCTGAATTAACAGTCGCTGAAGAACAATTATTAGATAATGAAATTGACCAATTATTATATAAATCAAAAATAAAAATGATCGTAAATGGCGAGATTTCATCAAAAAAATTAGTGAATTCAAATGCCTTATTGAATGCGGTTGAAGATGATCTAGATAAAGATTTAAAACAAATATTGCTCGAGAAAATAGTCAACACTATTAAAAAAGAGAAAGAAGTGGTAACCTCAAAAGAAAACTGATTAATACGTAAACCCCATTATGAAAAATATCGTCTTTATAGCATTTATAGTAAGTCAGTTTGTTTGGTGTGGACAAATCATGGCCCAGGAAAATAAAAATTCCACTGACAAGGCAGATTCTTTACAACAAAAGAGGGAACAAATCATTGTAGAGGAAAAAGATGCCCTTAAAAAGGAAGTCTTAGCGATTAATAAACGATTTAACAATGGTGAAATCACGCCTGAAGAAGCGGCTGGATTAAAAGAAGCAGCAGCAGAAATACATGCGTTAAATATTGAAAATAAAATAGCCATTCTGGAAAATTCAGTTGCTTTGACGGAACGAGGAGGAGTCTATAAAGATACTGTGGTTACTTCTGGTGAAGATGGCAAAGATCTTTCTCGAATTGAGATTCAGTTTTTTGATGATGAAGGTTCATTAGTTGAAATTTCTTCTGGACAACAAAAAAAATACGATAAAAAAACCCGTTCAAATTTGCTAATGGCATTTGGTTTTAACAACGCTATTATAGAAGGGCAGTCAATTGACAAGTCTCCCTATAAAATGGGGAAAAGTAAATTTTTCGAAATCGGTTGGACTTGGTCCACACGGGTGCTTGAAAACTCTAATGCCATTCGATTCAGGTATGGATTTGCATTCCAGTTTAATGGCTTAAATCCAACTGATAATATGTACTTCGTGCAAGATGGAGACTTAACTTATTTAGAAGAATTTCCCGGAAGTTTAACCAAATCAAAACTGAGAATGGATAATTTGGTCGTACCTATTCATTTTGAATTTGGTCCTTCCAAAAAAATAGATAAAGGAAATTATTATCGATTTTCTACCAGAAAAAAATTTAAATATGGCATTGGCGGCTATTTTGGATTTAATTTACGCACGCGGCAAAAATTAAAATATTCAGAAAATGGATCCAAACAAAAAGACAAGATTACACAAAGTTATAACACTAGTAATTTGATATATGGGTTAAGCAGTTATATTGGTGTTGATAGTTTTAGCTTCTATGTGAAATACGATTTAAACAAAATTTTTAATGAACCCAATCGTCGAGAAAATAATATTTCCTTAGGCTTGCGTTTCGATCTGTAAGAAACCAAAGAAAAAAACCCAATGTTTAATTTTTACATTGGGTTTTTATATTTCAAGTGTCTTTTATCTGCTTGAAACAATACCTTTGTCTTTTTCAAATCTGATCCATGCAATTATTAAGTTTTATAATATCCAAAACCAATCTTCCTGCAAAAGGAATAGAAAATACGATTGCTCTTTTTAACGAGGACTGCACTGTTCCATTTATATCCAGGTACAGAAAAGAACGAACCGGAAATCTTGATGAAGTAGAGATTGGTAAAATTTTGGAATTCAAGAAGATCTTTGAGGAACTTGGAAAAAGAAAGCTCACCATTTTAAAATCCCTAAAAGAACAAGCCGTTTTAACAGATGATCTGCAATCCCAAATCAATTCAGCTGTCGATTTAAATACATTGGAAGACCTGTATCTTCCATACAAGAAAAAAAGAAAAACAAAAGCTGAAAAAGCCCGTTTGAATGGATTGGAGCCATTGGCCAAAATCATCATGAGTCAAAAGTCAAATGATCTTGATCAGATTGTTAGAAGATATACAACTGCAGATATTAGTGAGTTGGAGGCGTTGGAAGGTGCCAGGCATATCATCGCAGAATGGATCAATGAAAGAAGTAGTGTTAGAAACCGTATCAGATGGCATTTAGACAAATTCGCCAGGATGCACACTAAAGTGGTCAAAGCAAAGGAAGAAAGCGAAAAGGCATTAAAATTCAAAGATTATTTTAATTGGGAAGAAGCACTTAGGTCCTGTCCTTCTCACCGTTTTCTGGCCATTTTACGAGCGGAAAGAGAGGGGTTTATACGACTTTCCATTGACCTTGACAAAGACAAAATAATCAATGAAATCAAAGGGAGAGTCATCACAGGATACGGCGATTGCGCAACTCAAATTTCTATGGCCATAGAAGATTCATTCAAAAGGCTATTATTTCCATCCCTTTCAAATGAAATTCTGCATGCCGCAAAAGAAAAAGCGGATGAGAATGCCATAGCCGTCTTTTCCAAAAATTTAAGACAACTTTTATTAGGAGCCCCGTTAGGTGAAAAAAGAATTCTAGCGATAGATCCGGGATTTAGATCCGGATGCAAGGTCGTTTGTTTAAGCGCTCAGGGCGCTCTGGAATACAACGAAAATATTTACCCCCATGCGCCGACAAACGACAACAAAGGTGCCATCAAAAAATTAAGCTCCTTAGTTGATGCTTATAAGATCGATGCCATTGCCATTGGAAATGGGACGGCTTCGCGAGAAACTGAAAGCTTGGTAAAGCGGATTCGTTTTAACAGAGACATTCAGGTTTTTATCGTAAACGAGGCAGGAGCTTCAATTTATTCAGCATCTAAAATTGCCAGGGATGAATTTCCAAATTATGACGTAACAGTAAGAGGTGCAGTCTCGATTGGACGAAGACTGGCAGATCCATTGGCTGAATTGGTTAAGATCGATCCTAAATCAATAGGCGTAGGACAATACCAGCATGATGTGGATCAAAACAAATTAAAAAGCAGTCTCGATGCGGTTGTTGAAAGTTGTGTGAATACCATTGGTGTCAATATCAATACGGCAAGTGTTTCCTTATTAAGTTATGTGTCTGGTATCGGTGAAAAACTGGCTGAGAACATCGTCACTTATAGAAAAGATCATAAAGCCTTTAGTTCCAGATCCGACATTAAAAAAGTGTCAAGATTGGGTGAAAAAGCATTTGAACAAGGTGCCGGATTCCTAAGAATTAAAAATGCACAGAACCCGCTTGATGACTCAGCTGTTCATCCCGAACGTTATGGCCTGGTAAAAAAAATGGCTAAAGATGCTAAAAAAAGTGTTGCAGAATTAATTGGCAATAAAGAGCTTCTTTCTAAAATTGATCTAAAAAAATACTGTACCGAACAGATAGGCTTGCCTACTCTAAATGACATTATTCATGAATTGGAAAAACCCGGACTTGACCCCAGGGAAAAGGCAAGAGTTTTTACATTTGATCAAAACTTGAAAAACATCGATGATCTAAGAGAAGGTCAATTGCTTCCTGGAATCATCAATAATATTACAAATTTTGGTTGTTTTGTGGACATTGGAATTAAAGAAAATGGTTTGATCCATGTATCCAATCTTTCCGACACTTTCGTAAAAGATGTCAATGAGATCGTCAATCTGAACCAACAGGTGATTGTAAAAGTTCTGGAAGTTGACAAAACGCGAAAACGAATTCAGCTCTCCTTACACGGCAAGGTTTAATAAAAAATACTAGCTCAGGGAGAGTTCAACTGTTTTTTCAGCATGAATTTTAGTGGTATTAAAAAGTGGTATATCAGTATCTTCTGGTCCAATCAATAAAGGGATTTCGGTACAGCCTAAAATGATTCCCTGAGCACCTTTAGCTTTTAAATCGGCTATGATTTCCAAATAGATTTTTTTGGACTCGATTTTTGTTTCTCCTCTAACCAGCTCATTGTAAATAATATTATGGACCAAATCACGGCCCTTTTCCTCTGGTATAATGACATCGATTCCTTTACTGATCAAGATGTTTTTAAAAAAATCTTTTTCCATGGTAAATTTAGTTCCCAGTAATGCTACTTTGTCAAGTTGAACTTCCTTGATCTGATCGGCTGTTACCGAAGCGATATGAACAATTGGGATATTTGTGTGCTCTTCAATAGCTTCTACGCATAAATGCATGGTATTGGCACAGATCATTAACAGCTCTGCTCCGGCACCTTCAAGGTTCTTTGCCCTTGATACCATCAAATCATTCAGCGCTTTCCAATCGTCCTTTGCCTGAAGTTCAGCAATTTCTGAAAAATCAACTGACTCAATTACACAGTCCGCTGAATGTAAACCTCCGCGCATCGCCTTTACTTTTTTATTGATCAGTTCATAATATAAAAGGGTAGATTCCCAACTCATTCCACCAATTAATCCTATTTTTTTCATATTTCTATTATTTGTTATTGGACCCGTCTTTAAATTCAATAACAGATTGTCTTTCTCTATTTACTGTTAATTTTGTTACATCAGGTCTCGAATAATGGCCTACGGGATCAAAATTCTGTCGCTCCTCGAAGACCCTGTTGTAGTCAAGGTCTTGCACTATAAGCCCTTCTTTACCTATTACAGGTTCAACCAGCCATTCTCCATCAGGTCCTGCAATACAGGATCCACCATTTGCCAAAATATCTGGGCAATTTTCAAGAATTTCTTTCAGGTATGGAGTATCATCAGGGAAATCTTCCCTCTTCATCAAAGAAGATACTGAAACAACAAAAGATCTCGATTCACGAGCTATAAATCTCGTAATGTCTTTTGTATTATAATCAGATCCTGGCCACACGGCTATATGAAGATTCTCACCCAATCCATATAAAGCTGTTCGCGCTAAAGGCATCCAGTTTTCCCAGCAATTTAAACCCCCAACTGTAAAACTCTTAAGGGAGTGTACCCTTAAACCATGGCCATCCCCGGGGGACCATGTCAATCTTTCATCGTACGTAGGTTGTAATTTTCTATGTATAGATAAAATTTTACCTGCTTGGTCAATATAAACCAATGAGCAATATAGACTGTGTCCTCCCCTGTCAAGGGGTCTTTCGATAATTCCGAGATAAGTTGCTATTTTGTAGGTCTTACAGACATTACAAATATTATTCAAATCACCCGCTTCAATTTGAACTGCATTTCGAGCATACGCTGCATGAATTTCCTTTTGCATCTTTGAATCGAATTCTGTTCCCTTGGTAAGGCCCAGCCAAAATGGATATCCAGGTATTAAACCTTCTCCGAAAACAACCAATTCACAATGCTGTGTTTTTGCTTTTTTTATTTGTTCAATGACCTTTTCTATCGTCTTTGACTTATCCAACCATACAGGTGAAATCTGTGACATCCCTATTCTTAATACAGTGTCTGAAACTTCCATAATGACTATTATTTTTATTTCTACATAAGGTTCTTAAATATAAGTTCTTTTTTTGTTTGAAGTGGCTCTTGCGTAACGAATAATAATTCTTGCTAAATAAAAAAATAAGTATCTTGTTCCTTTCAAACTGCTATTTATGAAGTGTCATTCTCTTAAGTTTCGTTTAATTTTCTTATTTCTTCTTTTTGTTTCATTCGGTCTCAAAGCACAAGATACTGAAAGAAAAACGGATAGCCTTTCTGTTTCAACCAAGTCTATTGCTATTGGAGATATATCAGAAGAATCTGAAAAACTGGGGCAGTCCTACATGAAATTGAAGGGAACACTGGAAAAAAGTTCTAAAATATCAGAAATAGATTCTATTGTTGAGATGGCAGCTCCTGAAATTCTGGAACTGGTAGACTCAGCATTTTTAAAAAGAGAAGATGTTTCGTTGAGGGATTTAAAGGTTAGAAAAGTAGAATGGACCAATTATAAATCCATATTAGACCAATACCAGTCAACGGTTAAAAACAGGTCTGAAGATATAAGCAGAATCATAAATGATGTATATAACGACTTAAAAAAGTGGGAGCTTACAAAAAAAGAACTAGAAGGAAGAACGGAGTCAAAGGATGTTGCCGAAAGTTTCAATTCTTCAATTCAGGCCCTCAATGAGATTATGTCTCTGGCTCAAGAGAGGTTAGACAATGTTTTTGTTACACAGAAAAAAATAACTGAATTGGTACTCATTGTTGACGAAGAGATTGCCAATATAGAGTATGCGGAAAATCAACGAAGGAAAGATTATTTTATTTTGGACAGCCCTCCCATTTGGCAAAAGATAGAGCCTGTAATGGTAAGCGACAGCATTTCTGCAGCATCCCTTTCTTCAATTGATTTAATTAAAAAAGGAATTAATCAGAACAAGAAACAGTTTTTGGATTTTTATAAGCTGAATACTAAAATCGTATTCCTACAAATCATCTTCTTAATCTTGCTACTGGGCTTTTTGATCCTGGCCAATTCAAAATGGAAAAAAAATATCTTAACCTTAAGAAACCCAATTGAAATTCAAGCAAAAATAATTCTGAAAAATCCACTTTTAACCGTTCTATCTGTTGGAGTACTTGTTTCTGCTTTCTTTTATGATTCGATGGTTCCAGCCTATGCTGAGTTTCATATCATGGTGGTGCTGTTTGCCACGGTTATTTTGCTACCCAAAGTAACCCATAAAAAGTTCAATATATTTCTTTGGTTACTTTTTGTGGTTTACCTGATCAATACTTTTGAAGCATTTATTGGCGTAAAGGTTAATTTGATCCGATGGATCTTGATTGTCGATACTATTTTACTGTTCGTCTCTTTATACATCGGACGGAAGATTGTGAAATCATACCCTGAGAAATTTACCCAGATCTATCGATCATTCAGAATTATTTCAGCACTTTACATGTTGTTTATGGTTATTGCATTATTTGCGAATATAATTGGTATGGTTGCTCTTGCGAACTACATTACCAAAGCCGTAATCGTATCTCTAACTTTTGGAGTTGTTCTTTATCTGGCGGTTAAAGTCTTTACAAGTATTTTTATCCTGATTTTTAAATTTAGAAAGTCGACTAATATTCAGACCATAACTTCCATGGTCAATGCTACTTATCAACGAATAAGGCCTTTGTTTAATTTTATTGGATTCATTGCCTGGATGTTCTTTACCCTTAATAGTTTTGAAATCTACGGTTTTCTATTAGACTGGTATGATGAAGTTATGGCAACTGAATGGATGCTGGGTGAAATGACCATATCGCTTGGTGGTATTCTGGCTTTTATAGGTATTTTCATTTTTACACTGATCATTTCAAAAATTGCTGCAACATTATTTCAAGATGAATGGATGGTCAATGTGCTTCCCAGGGGAGTTGCTCCTGCTATTTCACTTGTATTGAGAATCGTTGTAATTGCTCTTGGACTCTATGCCGGACTCTCAGCTGCCGGTGTTGACCTGAGTAAACTTGGATTTATTCTTGGTGCACTAGGTGTTGGAATTGGTTTTGGCTTGCAAAATGTTGTTCTTAATTTTGTTTCAGGACTTATTCTAGCGTTCGAAAGACCTATCAATCTGGGAGATACGATTGAAGTTGATATGGAAATGGGTGTCGTAACAAATATTGGAGTGCGTTCAAGCAATATCAGAGCCTATTCAGGGGCGGAAGTTATCATTCCTAACGGAGATCTTATTTCGAAAAAAGTAGTGAACTGGACCCTTTCAAACAGGAATAGAAGAAGTAAGATTCCCATGAAAACATCTCCTGATGCTGATCCTGAAAAAGTAATTGAATTATTCAATAAAATCGCATTAGACCATCCTGACACAAGTGCGGTGCCGCCACCTAAAACTTATTTCTATGGCTATGGCCCTGATGGTAACTTGAATTTTGCACTACTGTATTGGACTACATTTTCTGATACCTTAAAAACAGATAGTAACATCGCTTTGCAAATATTTAAAGCTTTAAAAGAGGAAGGTATAACCGCACCGGCTCCTGTAAGACGAATCATCCAAGATAATCCCGGAAACAAAGATTAAGATATCAAATCAAGGCTTATATTTTGCTCATGTTTCTTCTAAATTAGCTTGAATTCGAAAGAGTATCATGGGTTGATCTATTTGCTCAATCCATAATAATTGCCGGAAATTCTAAGGATCTAAATAGTTGATTATACGTACTCATTTCCTGTTTGATAATATCATCCCGCTCTTTTTCATAAACACTCCAATCTTTTTTCAAATCATTTAATCGTTCTCTTGCTCCTTGGGTGATGATCGGGTCTGCAGTGTCCGAAAACTCCTTCAAATAGGTCAGTTCAGCATTCAATTGATTATTATAGTTGATTACGTCTTGAAATGTTTTTTGTTTTGGCTGGATCAAATGTGCTTCCCAACTATCTATCCTCTTGATGAGTGCTTCACCCCTGACCACTAAAGTATCCGCCTTTTCATTACTCTCCAGCAAATTGGCATAGGCCTTTAATTGCTTTTTAGCTGACCTCATTTGATTTACAGATTCATGAATGTCCTTGATCATTCCTTCTATTTCCTTCAAGAACAGTTGCTGCTCCATATAATCCTCAGTTGAAGCATTTATCTTTGGATTTGGTAGAATTTTCACATCGGTTTCAACTTGCGTATTTTCCAAACTCAATCTCAATGTATAATTCCCAGGGGCTACACGCGATCCATCATGACTCCCAAAAAGAAATACTTTATCTACAGCTGGTAAAGATGCCCTTCTAAAATTCCAGGTGAACCTGTTATACCCTTTTTTTGCAGGCAATACCTGAGGTTTAGAAGGCCCTCCTGGCCAGGATTTAAACTCTTTTGGTTTTTTATTGGTAATGGTCCTGATGACCTTATTATTTTCAAGTACTTCAAGCTTCAGATCAAGCGAATCCGAGTCTTTGCTCAGATAATAATCAAAGGTCACTCCTGATTTTGGGTTATCTCCCAATCCTGGAACTGGCTTTTCACTACTTCCTCCAAAAATCAAATAAGTGTCTTTAGGTTTGAACACCTTAAACTTATCATCCTCTTTAGACGATTGTTGTAAGGCCCCTAAATCATCTAAAATCCAGAATGACCTACCTGCTGTGGCAGCCACCAGATCGTTATCCTGTATTACCAAATCATTAATAGGAACCACCGGTAAATTCAATTGAAATTGCTGCCAGTCTCTTCCATCATTTAAGGATACATATAATCCGGTTTCGGTTCCTGCATACAATAACCCTTTTCTAACAGGGTCTTCTCTGACCACCCTCACAAAAGTATGCTCATCGGTAAATCCATTCACTAATTTTGTCCACGATTGGCCATAATTATTAGTTTTATAAATATAAGCTCCTAAATCCATGGATTTATAGCGCATTAAAGTAATATAGACCGTTCCGGGATCATGAGGTGATACCTCAATAGAATTAATAATTCCCTCCTTCATCTGAGCAGGTGTTACATTTTCCCAGTTGGCACCACCGTCTCTGGTAATATGAACTAATCCATCATCAGAACCTGCCCACAGAACACCTTGTTCATGCGGAGACTCAACCAATGACATCAATGTATTGTAATTTTCTCCTCCGGCAGCTTCATTAGTAAAAGGCTTACCTC